>DASTOO010000216.1:0-4173 GCA_035762505.1 Candidatus Krumholzibacteriia bacterium | reverse complement strand
AACGTCCGCGCCACAGAGCAACGCCCCGCCGGACCGCTGCGGATCGTCCGGGACGATCGCCAACGACTCCAGACCCGTGAGCGTCGTGATCCCCGCCGCCTGAAGGCGTCGTGCGGCCTCAGAGACGTCCCCGCCGGCGATGAGGACCGTCACGTCGACCGATTCCGCAGACGGATCGCCGACGCGCACCGCGACTCCCTTCGACTCGAGCGTCGTTCGCAGGCGGTCGATCGCCCACGAGACGGCAGGGGACGAGGCGATCGCGTCGCCGGGATGCCGCCGGATGTAGAAGGTGGCCACGCAGCAGGCCGTCCGAGTCAGGCCCTGCGCGCGCCGGTCATGTATTCGTCCCAGTCATGCATCGGAACGTCCGGCGCCCACGCGGACGGACCGCCGGGTCGGATCGAGAGATGGCACATCGCGGACGTCGGCGTCGCGCCGTGCCAGTGCCATTCGTTGGCCGGGATCACCGCCATCCCCCCGGGCCGGTACAGCCGCCGGTCACCCTGCGCGCCGACCACGCCTTCGCCCTCCAGGAAATACAGGAGCTGATCGGTCGAGTGCGTGTGCGGGAGCGTTCGCGCGCCGGGGTCGAAGAACACGGCGAAGATCTCGAGTCCGGGGGCATCGGACGCCTCGCTCAGCTCCTGGATGGCGACCGGCCCGCTGAACCATTCTGGCCTGGCGTGAGGGTGCGCGTCCTCTCGACGTGCCTCGACGGCTCGCATACCCATCCTCCTCGGTCGAAGTGGCGGCACGATAGACGGTGCGCGACGACGAAGGCGTCGCGCGCGCGGGCGCGGTTCGCTAGCGTTCATCGCGGAGAAATCGTGATGAGCCGAGCCGACGCGCCGCAGCGAGAGATGGCAGTCCACCGCGGGGCCTCCGGCGGCCCCGCCATGACCCGACGGCGATTCCTGGGGAGCGCCCTCGCCGGCGGCGCCGCGACGATCGCACCGTTCGCGTTCGTTCGTGCGATCGCCGCCCCGGCACGCTTCGAGTCGTTCGTCCGGGAACAGATGCGCGAGGCGCAAACCCCCGGAATCGCTGTCACGCTCGTTCGAGGCGACGAGATCGCCTGGACGATCGGCGCGGGGTGGGCAGATCGGGAGAACGACATCCGCGTGACTCCCGACACCGTGTTCATGCTCGCATCGGTCTCGAAGACCGTGACGAGTGCCGGTGTCATGTCCGTCGTCGAAAACCTCGACCTCGACCTCGACGCGGATGTCAACGACTACCTTCCATTCGAGGTGCGGATCCCCGCAGCACCGGAGGAGCCGATCACAACGCGGATGCTGCTCATCCACACCTCCGCGATCCGCGACCGCTTCTCCGTGTGGGGAACGCCCTACTCGCGGGATTCCCTGTACTTCCACGGCGACTCACCGATCGAGCTTGGAGAGTTTTTACGCTCGTACCTCGTACCGGGTGAGAGCAGGTACCGGGAGGGTGCCAACTTCTACGAGCGCCGCCCGGGCAGGGCATACGCTTACTCGAACATCGCCGTGGCGCTCGCCGCATACGTTGCGGAAGTCGTCGCCCACCGCGACTTCAACGAGCTATGCAAGCAGCGCATCCTGGAGCCGCTCGGGATGGAGCAGTCGGGGTTCCGCCTGGCCGACATCACCACGACGAACCTGGCGATGCCGTACAAGTTGAACAAGGAGACGGGCTCGTTCGAGCCGTACTTCCAGTACGGCTATCCCGATTACCCGGACGGGGCGCTCCGAACGAGCGCCGCGCACCTCGCCCGGTGGCTGGCTGCGTTCATGAACTACGGCTCCTTCGACGGCGTCCGGGTCTTGGAACGAAGCACAGTCCGCGAGACCCGTCGTCATCAGCTTTCGTACGACGCGGGCTGGCGGCAGGGTCTCGTGTGGTACGGCGCCGCTCCGCGCGGTTACTTCCGGATGGGTCACACCGGCGGCGATTTTGGCGTGAGCACCAGGATGTTCTTCCGCCCCGACACGCGCGTGGGGGTCGTGACGCTCACGAACTCCTACCTCGGAGGCCCGCGATGGGACGCGTTCCGGGCGATCGACCTCAGGCTCCTCGAGGAGCTCGAGTAGCTTTCCGCTCTCGAGCTCCTTCGAGCAGCAGCCTTGACTAGCGCGTCGACTTCCGGCGCGTGGTCTTCCGGCCCGTGCTCTTCCGGGCGGTCGTCTTCCGACGCGTGGTCTTCCGGCCGGTCGATTTCCGAGCGGTCGTCTTGCGGCCCGTCGTCTTCCGTCGCGTCGTCTTCCGCCCTGTGGTCTTACGGGCGGTCGTCTTCTTGCGTCCGCTCGTCTTGCGGGCGCTCGTCTTCTTGCGCCCGGTGATCTTTCGACCGGTTGTCTTGCGGGCGGTCGTCTTCTTGCGCCCGGTGGTCTTTCGACCGGTTGTCTTGCGGGCGGTCGTCTTCTTGCGCCCGGTGGTCTTGCGGGTCGTCGTCTTCTTACGCGTCGCAGGCCTGCGCGACGGCGCTCGCCTCGTCGCCCGTGCGGGCGACTCCATCTCATCGGCGGCGGGGGCCTCTCCAGGCATCTCCTGCTGCGGCGTCTCCCCGCCGAACATTCCACCGGTACCCGCGCCGGCCGGCTCCGGCAGCGGCCAGGCACCTACCGTCGGCCCGGCCCCTCCCGTCGGCCCGGCACCCCCCATGGGCTCCCGGTCCATCCCCTCGTCTTCCTCTTCGCCGAACGGCCTTCGTTCCTCCAACATCACACGCTCCTTCCGTCTCCCCGACATTCCCTTTCTACTTCTTCCAGGCCCCTTGATGCAC
The DNA here is from genome assembly GCA_035762505.1 of Candidatus Krumholzibacteriia bacterium. GTDB lineage: Bacteria > Krumholzibacteriota > Krumholzibacteriia > WVZY01 > JAKEHA01 > JAKEHA01. The sequence goes on along the minus strand of DASTOO010000216.1, from coordinate 1,409 downwards.
GTCCCGATGACAGATCTCGGTCATTCCTCACGCTACGACATCGCTGTGATCGTTTCCGCGCGCCGCGGAAGCCAAACGGCGCGAATGACACGCGGCGGATGAGGCGTCAACCCGCAGGCGAGATTCCGAACTCCGCCAGGAACGCGAGGTCGTCTTCCCCATCGACCCGATACCCGCCCGCGATGCCCGAGCAGGTCGCACGCGGTCCCAACGAGAAAGACTGAACCGCGACGACCATGTTCGAATCGGTGCTGTCGAAGATGGGACCGCCGGAATCGCCCTCGCACGCGCCCCCCTGGTGGGCTGCCCCATTGTTGTTCGAGAAGAACGCGAACTCGTCCTGCGCGCCCGGATTCAACGAGTTCAGCTTGATCTGGGCTTTCTGTCGCGTGTGACCGCCCGCGGAGAAGAACGGCTTGCTCTCCTCGAGCCCGAACCCGACGAGCTCGAAGACATGGTTGCGTGGCGCTTGCGCGTATGCGTCGGTGAGGTGCCCCTCCGGCGCGACCTCCCCCAAACCAACCGTCGTTACGGGCGTCTCCAGCACGACGACTCCGAGGTCGTGGAGGATGAACGGCCCGCTCGCGAATTCGGGATGCGGGTACGCGGTCCCCCGGATCCAGAACGCGCTGTCGTTCAGGAAGTCCCTACGATCCTCGTACGCCTGGTGGTTCTCGCCGCGCTCGTAGTCCTCGCTCGCTGGGAATCCCGCCACGTGCGCCGCCTCACTGACGTCGATCCAGATGTCGTTGCCCCCCGACCCGTCTCCGCCCCCTGCAGTCGTGGACTCGCCGTCGAGACCGACCCCGAAGGTGCAGTGACCCGCGGTGATGACCACCGTTGGGCTGACCAGGGTGCCGGTGCAGACGAACCAGGCGCCCCGGTCGTCGAACGCTGGATCCACGAAGTCGGCGGCGAACTGCATGATCTCCCCGACGTATGGGTGCTCTCCGCCGTCGGCCTGCCCGTTGACGATCGCGTTCGCCGGTATCGCGGACCACACGATCGCGCCCGCGGCGAGAACAACGGAGAGTCTCCTCATCACCGCTCCGTGCTACCGAGATGCCCGCCGGATCCGAACTCGCAGGACGTCGCGGAGGCTCACGATACCGAGCAGCTTGGTGCCGTCGACGACGGGGAGATGGCGAAAGCCCTGCGTCATCATGATCTCGGCGGCCTCCTCCGCATCCATGTCGGGCGACGCGGTGACCGGATCGGGAGTCATCCACTCGGTGACCAGAGCGGCTCTCGGATCCGTTCCCGCCGCCGCGGCTCGCAAGACGTCTCGTTCGGTGAACATCCCCACGATCCACGCGCCGTCGACGACGACGGCGGATCCGAAACGGCCCTTCAGCATGATCTCGGCGACCTCGGCGACCGACGCATCGCCGCCCGTCGTGTAGACGTCG
>DASTOO010000215.1:0-3709 GCA_035762505.1 Candidatus Krumholzibacteriia bacterium | reverse complement strand
GGTCGTCGGATCTTGGCAATAAACGGCCGCCGATGCTGAGCGATGAACCCTCAACGGAACGGATTGTCGCGACGAAATTCTCGGCAAGCTCGCGATGAGGCACCGTCCCGACCAGAACAAAGAGACCCACACCGGCGGCCATCACTGCGTCGCGTTCGTTGGGTTTGTAGCGAATCCTGGCGTCGTGCGTGAGAACGAACCAACCCCGGGCGCCAACCTTACGGAGCCAGGCTTCGTCCGGGGTCGCCGGGCCAAAGTGATCATCGTGGCGTTTGACGGTGATCCCGGCCGCGGACAGTAGCGCCGGAAACAAGTTCCCAAGGTCCCTGTCTGTGAAGTAGGTGCTCAAGCCGCCCGTTCGTAGACAATCGCTGCGGTGATCTCCTCCGGTCGAACCCCGTAATCCTTCGCGAGGTCGTCGACAGTTTCGCCCGCGTCAATCCGCTCAACGATCGACTCCGTCTTGATGGCTCTCGACTCGAGGACCGGCCTTCCGAACTGCACCGACGGATTGATCGAAATGACGTTCGCACCGGCAATCTCTTCCGGAATGAACGGATAGAGTTTGAGCGGTACGTCGACCTTCCATTCAACACGGCGAAGGTGGGCATCGAGAAGGCGTTCCATGGCGAGCTGGCCAGCCCGCGAAAGGTTGATCAGGGTTCCGTACTTACGGAGGAAAAGCCCCCGCTCGGCCGTCCGCAACTTCGGGCTCAGAAGGAGGTGATCAACGCCGAGCTCTTTTTCCGCATACCGAATCGCCGTACGCACGTCCTTGACGGAAATCCCGTGCTCCGTGCGAAGTGCCCGGAGCACATGTGCCTCGACGAGATTGGCGAACGAGAGCAGATGCCCGTCGGGGCCGGCGAGCGTGATGAGGGGCTCGAAGAAACCCTTGCCCCTATCGAGTGGATACGTGCGCCCGAGCGTCCATGACCGGAGCGTGGCCGGGGCGATCTTGAGGTAGCGTGCCGCCTCGCCCAACCCGTACGCCGGCACTTCGTGTGGCTTCATGGTCTTTTTTGCAACTCGCTGGTTCATTGCAGTACCCTCCGCCAACATTTTAATCTCCCGTTTGCCATCGGTCCAGCGTGCAAGCGGCCCTTTTACGCGGACTTTCGCTTGCGCACCACCAGATCGACCTCGCAATCCAGGAGGTGGAGCAGTGCCAGCATCTGCCCGAACGACTTCCGGGTGTTGGTCTGATCGATGAGCCGATAGAACTGGGTGGCCGACGTCCCCAGCCGCCGGATGATCTCGCGCTTGCTCAAGGGGCTCGTCTTCAGGCGGTTCTGAGCTTCCACGGTGAGCTTGTACATGATGGCGTCGCGCAGGTAATCGGGGTCCTGGTTGTAGTCCAGCACCTGCTCGGCGTGGATCGTGCCCTCACGCCCGGAATCCAGCACGTACGTGAACCCCTCGCGGCCCAGCTCCTCATCGATGTGCACCTCGCGCACGAGGTCTCCGGGCCTGGGCCCCTTCTCGGCGCGGCTGTAGGGATAGGCGTAGGTGCGACTGCCCATCCGCACCTCGAACGCCTTGGTTCGGTTGTTGTATCCGACGCTTCGGATCTTCACAGCAGACCCTCCTTGTCGAGTTCGCGGATCAGTCGGAGGATTTTGGCCGTTGGCTTGCCTTTCATCGGGAGCTCGTTCTCGAGGTCCCACTTGAGGATGAGCCGGCCCTTCCGGTAGACGTGAACGTGGCGCGGCGTGTGGTCGCCGGCCCAGGTCACGAACACGTAGTTCCCCCGCCTCACCTTCCCCACGGGGATATGTTACCGTTAGCGGTAACGCTTGTCAACATCTGGCTTTTCTGAGAATGACCCTTCGGTCCGGATCGCGCGGTGCTAACCCGCCTTCGCCAGCCGGCGGATGCGGCGCGTGGGGCGGGACCGGGCGAGGTCGTGCATGGCCTGGAGGTTGAGCCAGAACTCGGGCGTCGTGCCGAGGGCCTGCGAGAAGAGCCAGGCCGTGTCGGGTGTGATCCCGCGCTTTCCCCGCACGATCTCGTTGATGCGCTGCACGGGAACGGCGATGTGGGCGGCAAACTCCACCTGGGTCAGCCCGAGCGGCTGCAGGTACTCCCGGGCGAGGACTTCGCCGGGATGGGCGGGTATGCGATTCTTCGGGATCATGTGGCGTCCACTTCAGTGATAGTCAACCAGTCTCACGTCTAGCGCGTCGGAGCCCGACCAGCGAAAGATGATCCGCCACTGCCGGTTGACGCGAATGCTGAACCAGCCCACGAGATAGCCTTTCAAGGGCTCGAGCCGATTCCCGGGAGGAGAGGCCAGGTCGCGCAGTGAGGTCGCAGCGTGGAGCATATCGAGCTTTCGCAATGCGGTCCCTACGACATCGGCAGGAAACCGCGTTGGTCCGCCGTGATACAGTTGCTCCGTCGCCTTGTCCCCGAACGACCCGATCACCACCCAACCTCCCGCCATCCACTATAACGATTTCACGGATACCGTGCAACTGTGAACGAGGTTGTCGGGGCGTCACGTTGCCACGCGGGCCCGATCAACGCATCTGGCGTTTGCACCCCAGGCGCCGTATCATCGGTACGTGGTGGATCAAATGACAAGCAGGGTCGGTTACGAAGTATCGATCAGCGGCCGGAATGACGGGACGATCGTGGGCGTGTATGTTCGACTCTACGAGAGAAAAGTCGCACGCTCGAGGGAGATCATCGCGGGCCAGCTCGTGGCCGACTATGACCGCGGGGGGGAGATTGTCGGGCTTGAGATACTGGCCCCGGTCCGCATTCGGAGTCTGACTCGCCTCGTCTCACAGCCCGCGCGCCGCCCTTTCAAGCGCTTCATCGAGGACTCTATTCCGAGGGACTTCGTGGCCGGGTAGAAATCATGAGTAGGACTGCGGCCGGTTTTCGCCGTGTCACCGGCGCCCGCGCTTGATCCTCGTGACCTCGTCCGAGAGCGCGAGTAGCGTCGCGGTCAGTTCGTCTTCCGGCATCGACACCAGGCGCCGGGTGAGGGCGTAGCGCAGCTCGGTGTGCTCCGTCGACGCCAAACTCCCGCCGATGTCTTCTTTCGCGATCCCGCGTTTCGCGATCTGGTCGGCCAGGAGGTCCGCGGTGGCGGGAACGAGTGCGACGGCGGTCGCCAGCGCCTCGGGTCCCTCGAGAGAGTCGATCCACCGATTGAGCGCGCACCACGCCCCCAGCTTCTTGATCGCCTCGGTGTCCGGCCCGGTCGGGAGCGACAGGACCGACGCACACACCCAGTCGAGCGCGGCGTCGACTTTCTCCGGCGGCGTCCGCTCACGCAGGGTCTCGGGGTCGTCCGTCTGCCAGAACTCGGGGAAGATCGCGGTGCACACGGAATCCGCGCCGGCGACGACGTCGTTGGCGGCGCACAGGATGAGCAGGCCGTACTGTTGCTTCAACTCGGAGAGTGTCTTGTTATCCGCGCAGCGCTCCCCCTTGTACCGCTTGAAGTGGTTGCGGCTGTAGACTTCGAGCTTCTTACCGGGCTCGCCAAGCTCGAAGGTCTCCACGAACTCGTCGACGGAACGGATCTCATACGTCTCGCGCGCCTTCCATCGGTTGTCGAAGTTCTCGAAGCGCTCGCTGTCGAAGACGAGCTTCCCGGGTTTGCTCTCGGCCGCGTTCAGGACGTACTGATTGACGAATCCCTCCTGATGGAACTGGCGCAGGACGAGCGTCTTGCGCTCGCGGTCGTAGCTGA
>DASTOO010000214.1:0-4389 GCA_035762505.1 Candidatus Krumholzibacteriia bacterium | reverse complement strand
GGGCCGGAAGCTCGACGCGCGCAGCGACCTCTTCTCGCTCGCGACGATCTTCCACGAGATGCTCACCGGCATGCACCCGTTCCGGGGCGAGCACCCGATGGCCGTGATGTACTCGATCCGCAACGAAACGCCCAAGCCACTGAAGCTCCAGTCGGGCGACTTCCCTGTGGGCCTGCAGGGCGCGATCGATCGCGCGTTCGAGAAGGAAGTCGATAAGCGCTACGCCGACGCCGACGCCTTCCGCGACGCGATCCTCGCCGTCGCCCCCGAGCTGACGGGCACGACGGTGGTGGAACGGAAGTCATCGCCGGTGCGAATGGCGCTGCTGGTGGGAATCGTATCCACGGTGGTGGTCGGGATCGGAATCGGAGGGTGGAACGTCGTGCAGAAGAGCCGTGCTGCGGCCAACCGTACCGCGGCGAAAAACCTCAATCAGCGTGCGATGAATACGAATGATCCCGTGCTCCAGGAGGATTTGCTCCGGCAGGCGATCGAGAAGGACCCGACGTTCGAGATCCCCTACAACAACCTCGGCTACATTGCCGAGAGTAATCGCAACTTCTTCGCGGCTGACTCGCTGTACCGGCAGGCGGTCCGCCTCAATCCACACTACTCGGGCGGGTTGCACAATATCGGAAACCGCTTTTTTCAGAACGAGCGGTATGACAGCGCCGTCGTGTACTACCGCCGCGCGCTGCGCGGCGACGGTCCGGACTCATCGAGGACCGGGAATCAACTCGCCGCCGTGCTGATACGACAGCAACGCCCCACCGACGCGAAGGAGGTCATCGCAGTCGTACTCCCCGCGGCAAAGGACGCCGACGTCCGCGGCTACCTGCTTATGAACCTCGGCAAGGCGCTGGCGGCCGAGGGGGATTCCACCGCGGCGCGGGCCCGCTGGCGGGAAGCGATGGAGATCTACCCGAACATCCCTGAGCTGCGCGAGCTCCTCGGCTCCTGATCCTCACTCCTCGTTCAGGAGGAATACCGCCACTGCTTCCAGGATCGAGTGCACGCCGAGCTTGGCGAGGATGTGCTGCACGTGATTGCGCACCGTCGCGTAGCTCACCCCCAGGCGCTCCGCGATCTCGTGGAGCGTTGCATCCTCGGCGAGCAGCGCCAGTATCTCCCGCTCGCGCGAGGTGAGCTCCTCTGTGCGCGGGTGTTGCTCGTCAGGAGCGCCCTCGGGCGTGCGCAGCGCTACGCGGTCGATGAACTTGCGCAGCCGTGTCTCGCGCCCGGCGTCGACCACGCAATGCACGAGGCCGCCGTCATCCAGCGCGATCACGACCACCGTCACGTCCTGCCTTCCACCTCCCGGGGCGGGAATGCTCATGCGCATGGGCTCGATCTCGCGGCGTTCATCGCAGAGGCGTCGCACGCGGCAGCGCGGACAGCAGAGGGTCGCGCCTTCCGGGGTGCGGCCCGAGATGATGAGATAGCAGAGCAGGCCCGCGCAGTCCGTGTGCGTCAGGCCGAAGAGCATTTCGGCGCGGGGATTCAGATACGCGATGGTTCCGTCCGGAACGGTAATCCACAGCGGCATCGCCAGGAGGGGAATCCAGGCGGGGCGCATCTCGAGCGGATCGCGGCCGCGCGAATCTTCCAAGGCTGCCCCCGTGTCGCGGCGGCCTCATTGTAGCACGAACGGCGCGGCCGGCAACCCCCCCGCGCCGGGCAAAGAAAGAGGCCCGGGCGCTACGCGGCGCCCGGGCCTTCTCGCAAAGCAGGGTTGCTCGGTCAGCTCCCTTACTGCGGATCGCTCATGTTGACGATGGCCTGGAACTTCACGCACGTGAGGAGCTTGAAGTCCATGGGATCGCTCGTCGACGGAGTCGGCGAGATGCCCTCGTTGTCGACCACCAGCACCAGGCGCGGGTTCTCGCCCTCGAGGACCGCCTCGAGCGCGCGATTTACGACGTCCACGCCGGCGGCGTTCAGCGTGGCATTCGTGGGAGAGCCCTTGAGGGCCTGCAGCGACTGGTTGTTGAAGCTCACGAACGCGGCCGGACCGTCGGTGAACGGGCCGCCCGAATCGTCCTGCCGGCCGATCGACACGTCCGCGGTGATGAGCCAGTCGTGCTTGCCGGCGCCGGTGACGGCCATGTTCTTGAAAGTCCCACTCACCATATGGATGCTCTCGATGTCATCCAGCGTCTTGTCGTGCGCGGCGAGCTCGGCGAGAAGAGTCTCGAGGAACTTGTCGCATACCACGAAGGTCGAGAACGACCCCGTCGTGATGGTCTGGTCGAAATTGACGCAAACGCTCTCGGTGATCACCAGGTCGGACTCGTCCAGGACGCATCCGGCCATGGCGAGCATAACGCCCACGATGGCGACCACGAGAAGTTTGGCGCAGAGGTGTTTCATTGCGTCACGCTCCTGTTGGAAAATGGAAAGTTGACCGACAACCCCGCCGCCACAGTGTTCTGCTCGGCCAGGTTGTATTCACCATAGGCGGCCAGAAAGCCGACCCGGTACGACACACCCAATGTCATCTGCAAATCTCCGCTCGTCACAAAACTCAGGTCCACCGGCGCGGTACTGCCCAGGTCGTCGAACTCGTACCGCACATGCGTCCTCCACCAGTTCACCGACAGCCCCGCGTACGGGTAGAAGGACCCCAATCGAATTCCGGACTGGAGGCTCACCGTCGCGAGGCGGGCGTCGATGACTTCCTGATCGCTCTCGTTCTGGACCTCCGCGTCCTGCCAGTAACCGGCGATCGCCAGGTCAACCGGGTGCAGGCGCGCCATGTACTGCGACAGGCTATGCCTCACCCCCGCGCCCCACACGCTCAGACGCCCGAGGTCCGATACGCCGGTGTCGAACAGGATCAGCCGTCCGATCGCCTCGGTGCCCTTCCACGAGCCCACCGTCACCTGCGGGCACGAGAAGTACATGTTGTCGACGTTGAAGCCGCCCGGAAACGTGTACTTCAGGGACGCGTCCCCGACCACTGTGACGGACTCCGTCCCGCCGACCACCGTCGGCGCTTCGACTGTCATTTCCGGCGAGAAACCGTTCTCTGTGGTTGCCAGGAAGGTTCGACTGTCCTCGCCGAAGAACGTCGACATGATGTTGAACTCGATTCCGGCGTGGAACCCGCTCACGGGAACGTGCGCGGTGTGAAACAGGCCGGAATTCAAGTTCGAGCGAAACGCGTCGACGAGGGGGGCGAGATACCCCGTAGCGTTGCGCCCGGTATACGCCTCGAGCCGATCCTCCACCTGGCCCCGGGCCGGAACGGCCAGCACCAGGAAAACCAACGCGACCCCAACGCTGCTGTGTCGGTGTCTCGCCAAAGCCGTAATCCTCCGCAGCGTCATTGCAAACACGCGATGGTCGCGTCTGATCGGTGCGCCAAGTATAACATGCGGAACGTGGCGTTATCAAGCGCCGGAACGGCCTTTACCAGATCGTTACCGGGTGGGTGTGACACCGGTTACACTGGACGATTGACTCACTCTAGTGCAAAAGGATTACCCGCCTCGTCGAACGGACCCCGCTCGATTCCATTCGGAGGAGGTAGACGCCGGACGCGACCGGTAAAGCGGACCCGCCGCTCCCGAATCCACGCCCGTCCCAGGTGACGGCGTGCGGACCGGCGGGCCGGTATTCGTCCACGAGCACGGCGACCTCGCGGCCGCGGACGTCGTAGGCGGTCAACCGCACGCGACCCGGCGCGCGCGTTTCGTAGCGAATGACGGCGGAGCCGTGGAACGGGTTCGGCTCGACGGAGCGGATCCCCGCAACCGGCGCCGCGCCCTCTCCGCCGGGGGGCAGCGCCCGCACCGCCCGGCTCCCGTCGTGCGGCACGACGACGGAGGCGCTGGCGCGGGCGATGCCGCCCCAGGCCCCCACCGCGCGATACACGACCGTGTAAACACGGCCGTCCCCCTTGCCGCGCCGGGCCGCGCGCAGGCGGAACGATAGGTCGGGGGTGTCGACCTCCGCGTCGAGCACATCGCCGTCGGCCGGTTCTTCATCGTGCGACACCGAATGCAGCACGAACGACGGATTCGGCTCGCTGCCACCGGAGATCGTCACCTCCGCGCGCACCTCCTCCCATCGGCCATCCGGCGGCCAGAGGACGTCGCGGTCGAGCGTCACCGAGACCACCGGCGGTTGCTCGTCTCCGGTGACACGGTCGAAGTAGAAGTCGGTGGGCGGCGTCGGCGCGTTGCGCGTGTCGGTCCAGGCCACGAACGCTTCATCTCCCCATCCGGCGACGCCGATGTATTCCAGGAAGTTTCCGGGATAGCGGGCGGGATTGGAGACTCCATTGTTGGAAGGTTCGTCCGCCACCGGGACGTTGCGAAGGAAGCTCCCGCTGCCGTCGTCGCTCGCGGCCAGGTACACCCGCGAGCGGTGGTTGAGGCTGTCCTC
>DASTOO010000213.1:0-6238 GCA_035762505.1 Candidatus Krumholzibacteriia bacterium | reverse complement strand
CGCACCCGCCGGCCACGCGTTGTTGCGCGTGATGATCGGAGGAGCGCGCCGGCCGGAGCTCGCCGAGCTGGAACCGGACGAAGTCGAGCGGCGGGCGCGCGACGAGCTGCTGCGCGTGATGGGAATCGGCGCCACACCGCTCCGCTCCTGGGTGCGGCGCTGGCCGCACGCGATCGCCCAGTACGATTTCGGGCACGCGGCGCGGCTGCGGACCGCGCGCGAGCTGGCGGCACGCCATACCGGTCTGGAATTGTGCGGAAGCTCCTACGACGGCATCTCCTTCGGAACGGCGATCGCCTCCGGTGCGTCGGCGGCGCGGAAGACCCTCGCCAGCCTGGGCAGCGGAGCGCCCGCGGGCATCGCATGACGACGCGTCACGTGGTCCTGCTCACGTACGGCGAGCCCCCGTCGCCGGACTTTCGCGCGCAGCTCAGGTACTCGTGGCGCATCCTCCTGGGACTCACACGCACGGTGGCGCCCATCCCCAAAGCCGTCCTCCCGATGATTGCGCTCTCCCGCGCGCGCTCGCGGCGGAAGCTGTGGACCCGGGAACGGTACGCCTCACCGCTGGAACCCATCACGGAGACCCAGGCGGGCCGGCTGCGTCACGCGCTGGCGGCGATCGCGGGGGGCACCGACTGGCGCGTGCACGTGGCGTACGAGTTCCGCGACCCGCTCCTCACCGCCGTCATCGATGCGATCCCGGATGGGGAAGAGGTGGACGTGGTTCCGATGTACGTGGCGGACTCTTCGTTCACGCACGGAATCTCGCGCATGACGCTGCGGGAATGGGAGCGGCGACGGGGCGCGCGCGCCGCAGCCGTCCGGGTCGTGCCGCCCATCGACGAGGGCGAGTTCGCCGCGATCTCGGCGGCGTTCGTGGTGCGGCAGATCGAGGCGCGCGGCATCGGCGGCGCGGACTGGGCGCTGGTGCTGGCGGCGCACGGGACACTGCTGGAACCGCGCGACGGCATCGAGACCGGCCGCGGGGCGACCGAGTGCGTCTGCGAGGGCGTGTCGCAGCGCCTGGCCGGCCGCTTCGGCATGGTCGTGAACGGGTGGCTCAACCACAGGTTCGGGGGCCGCTGGACGGAACCGCCGGTGGACGAGGCGCTCGAGCGGGTGGCGGCGGCGGGCTTTCGGCGCGTGGTCTATTTCCCGTACGGGTTCTCCTCGGACAACGCGGAAAGCGAGCTGGAGGGCCGGATCGCCCTCCGTTCGCAGCCGTGGGGCGAGGTCGTCCACCTCCCCTGCCTGAACGACGACCCGGCGCTGGCCGAGGCGCTTGCACGCCGGATCGTCTCGACCCGCGTGCATCTGCAAGCGACATAATTACAACGAGTTGAATGGATATCCGGGCGGCTCCGCCCCGGCCGGGCGGCCCCGAAAGTTTCTTCCCCGAATCTCGCTACGAATTTCACAAATAGGTAGACTTGGATAGATTCGCTGCATAAACTGAAAAATAGGATAAACGATTCTTTTGTTATCCGCGTTGTTCTGAACAGGGTGGGCATCCCAACATGATCAATCGAATCGTCTGTGTGGGGATCACGCATCGGACTGCGCCCGTCGAGTACCGCGAGAAGTTCGGAAGCGATCTCCCCGAGCGGTGCGGCCGTCTCCTCCCCGACTTTCAGAAGCCCTCCGCGTCCGGCGGCACGGCGGTGGCGGAACTGGTGGTTCTTTCCACGTGCAACCGTGTCGAGTTCTTCGCCACATTGAACGGACACGATGAGCCGCGCACCGAGCCGTTGTTCGAGCTGCTTTCGGCCGCGACCGGCTTCAAGCCGGAAGATCTTGCCTCGCATGCGCTGACGCTGCGCGGACACGAAGCGATCCGCCATCTGTGCCGCGTCGCCGCCGGCCTCGACTCGCTCGTTCTGGGCGAGCCTCAAATTCTGGGACAGGTTTCGAGCGCCCTCGAAGTGGCGGACCAGCACCACACCGCCGGTCCGTCCCTCCACCGCGTCTTCCGCCGCGCGATCCGCGCCGGGCGCCGGGCGCGCAGCGAGACGGCGATCGGTCTCAACCCCGCCAGCGCGAGCTCGGTCGCGGTGGCGCTCGCGCAGAGCGTCGTGGGCTCGCTCCGTGACCGGCGCGTGATGGTGATCGGCCTGGGCGACATGGGATCGATCGCGGTGAAGGCGCTGCGCTCGCGCCAGGTCCGCGAGATCGCCATCGCCAACCGCACCCACGAGCGCGCCGATGAAGTCGCCGTGCGCTGGGGCTGCCGCACCTTCTCGATGGACGAGCTGCCGGCGGCGGTCGCGTGGGCCGACGTGGTGATCAGCACGACGCGCTGCCCGCACGTGATCGTCGATGCGGCCACGGTCGAGCAGGCCATGGAAGCGCGTCCCAACCGCCCGCTCGTGTTCGTCGACGTCGCCGTCCCGCGCGACATCGATCCCGCCGTGAAGAACATCCCGGGCGTCTTCCTGTTCGACGCGGACGACCTCGGCGGCCGTCTGGACGAGGGCATGGCTGCCCGCCAGCAGGAAGTCCCGAAGGTCGAGGGCATCATCGAGCAGGAGCTTGGGTACATGGCCAAAGACCTCCGCGAGCTCGAGGTGGAACCGATCATCGAAGACATGCGCCGCAAGGCCGAGATGATCCGCCGGCGCGAAATCGAGAACGTCCTCGAGTTGATGGGGAACGCCGACCCGAACACCCGGGAGCATCTCCATCTGCTCTCCCGCTCCATCGTCGACAACCTGCTGCGCGAGCCCACCGTGAGGCTCAAGCAGATCGTCCAGGAGGACGACTGGAAGGAGCACGCCCGCGTGGTGCACGACCTCTTCGGACGCTGACGGGAATCGTATGCGGCCGCTGCGCAAGAATCGCCTGATGGTGGGATCGCGGCAATCCGCGCTCGCGTTGTGGCAGACGCACCACATCATCGAGCGCCTGCGCCAGGCCTGGCCCGGCCTCTCCATCGAAGTCCGCACCTACGTCACCGAGGGTGATCGCAACCTCGAGTCCTCGCTCCCCGAAATCGGCGGCAAAGGCGTCTTCACCGAACAGCTCGAGCGCGCGCTCGAGACACGCGAGATCGACCTCGCCGTGCATTCGCTGAAGGACCTGCCGGTCGAATCCGGTGAAGGCTTCACCATCGGCGCCATCACCAGCCGTTCCGACGCGCGCGACTGCGTCGTGGCGCGAAACGGGTGGACGCTCGAGACGCTGCCGCGCGGCGCCGTGGTGGGGACGAGCAGTGTCCGCCGCCAGGCGCAGCTGCTCGCCATCCGTCCGGATCTCGCCGTAAAGCCGATCCGCGGCAAGGTCGAAACCCGCCTGCGCAAGGTGCGCGAGGGCCAGTACGACGCGGCCATCCTCGCGGCCACCGGGCTCGCGCGGCTGGGACTCGGCGACGACATCACGCAGATGATTCCGGCCGATGTCATGGTTCCCGCGCCCGGCCAGGGTGCGCTCGCGGTGCAGTGCCGGGCCGGCGATGTGGACACCATCGAGCTGCTGGCGAAGATCGACGAACCCGCGCTGCGCGCCGCCGTCACCGCGGAGCGCGCGTTCCTCCTGCGCCTCGGCGGCGGATGTTCGGCGCCCATCGCGGCGCACGCCGTCACGGACGGCGACCTTCTCCGTATGATCGGCCTGGTGGGGTCGCCCGACGGCGCACGCATCGTCCGCGTGGACGGCAAGGGCGGCGACCCGATGGAGCTGGCGGACCGGCTCGCGCAGCGCGCGTTCGCCGTGGGAGCCCGGTCGATTCTGGACGAGTTCCGTGCATGGAGCCCCGCGGCGCATTCCGCCCCCGCCAATGGCGTGCTGCGCGGACGCCGCGTCGTGGTGACGCGCCCGCGGGGGCAGGCGCTCGAGCTGTGCGAACGGCTGCAGGCGCTGGGCGCGGTTCCGATCTGTGCCGCGGCGATCCGTATCGAGCCGATGGCGGACCCGGGCGCGCTGGACGACGCCATTCGCGGAATCGCGTCGTTCGACTGGCTCGTGTTCACGAGCGTCAACGCCGTCGAGGTCTTCCGCGAGCGCTGGATGCGTTCCGGAAGGAGCGCTGCCTATCCCGGCGTCAAGGTCGCGGCGATCGGGACGGCCACCGCGCGTGCCCTGTCGGAGTGGGGAATCGAGGCGGACTTCGTGCCCGCGCAGTTTGTCGGCGACGCGCTGGCCCGCGAGCTGCCGGTCGAGCCCGGCCAGCGCGTGCTCCTGCCGCGCGCCGAGATCGCGCGCCGGGAGACGGTTGAGATCCTCGCCGCGCGCGGCGCGGATGTGACCGACCTCGCGGTCTATCGGACTTTACCCGAGGAGATAGGCGCGGGAGTGCTGGACGACCTGCGCCGCGGCGTCGACGCCATCCTCTTCACGAGCGAGTCCACGGTGAATCACTTCATGAGCGCGATCAGGGGTCACGTGCCCGCTGACACGCTCGCCGGCCGCGCGCGCATCGCGTGCATCGGGCCGGTCACGGCCGCCGCCGCGCGCGAACTGGGCCTGCGCGTGGACGCGGTCGCGTCCGTTCACACCACTACCGGCCTCCTGGAGTCCCTCGCGGAGGCGTTTGCGAAAGGCGGAACCCTCCATGATCAATGATACCCTGACCTCGAGAATCACGAGCGCGCGCGCGTTGCCGCGCCGTGAGCGGCGCCTGCGCGCCACCCCCGCGCTGCGGCGCATGGTGCGCGAAACCAGCGTCACCGTGGACGACTTCGTCTATCCGCTGTTCGTCACCCATGGCCGCGGCGTGCGCAAGGCGATCGGGTCGATGCCGGGCGTGTTCCAGCTCTCCGTGGACGAAGCCGTGCTCGAGGCGGAGCGCACCGCGAAGCTCGGCGTCCCCTCCGTGCTGCTCTTCGGCATTCCCGCGGCGAAGGACCCCGTCGGCGAAGAGAACTTCGCGCACGACGGCGTCGTGCAGCAGGCGACGCGCGCCATCAAGCAGGCGGTCCCCGAGCTGATCGTCGTCACCGACGTGTGCATGTGCGAGTACACCGACCACGGCCACTGCGGCATCCTGAACACCGGCGGCGAGCATCGCCTGCACCCGTCGGCCCCGGAGGGATTCCTCCTCAACGACGAGACGCTGGAAATCCTGGACCGCGTGGCGCTCTCCCACGCGGAAGCGGGCGCGGACATCGTGGCCCCGAGCGGGATGATCGACGGCATGGTGGGCAGCATCCGCGACGCGCTCGACGCGGCCGACTTCACGAATGTAGCCATCATGTCCTACTCGGTGAAGTACGCCTCTTCGTTCTACGGCCCCTTCCGCGACGCGGCGGAGGGCGCGCCCAGGTTCGGCGACCGCAAGACGCACCAGATGGACCCCGGCAACGCGCGCGAAGCGGTGCGCGAGGCCGAGCGCGACATCGAAGAGGGGGCCGACTTCTTGATGGTGAAGCCCGCGCTCGCGTACCTCGACGTCATTCGCATGCTGCGCGACCGCTTCGAGGCCTACCCCATCGCCGCGTACAACGTCAGCGGCGAGTACTCCATGATCAAGGCGGCCGCGGCCAACGGCTGGATGGACGAGCAGAGGGCCGTCATGGAAACGCTCACCGCGATCAAGCGCGCGGGGGCGGACGTCATCATCTCCTACCATGCGAAGGACGTGGCGGAATGGCTTCGCTGACGGATCGTGTCCGGTCGACGGCGCGCTCGGCGGCCCTGTTCGCGGAGGCGAAGACGCTGCTCCCGGGCGGGGTGAGCTCGCCGGTGCGCGCGTTCAAGGCGGTGGGCGGGCAGCCCCCCTTCATCGACCGGGGCGAGGGCGCGTACCTCATCGACGTCGACGGGAACCGTTACATCGACTACGTGCTCTCGTGGGGCCCGCTCATCCTGGGACACGCGCACCCACGCGTGGTCGAGGCCATTCGCGACGCGGCGACGCGCGGCACGAGCTTCGGAGCGCCGAGCCCGCTCGAGGTGGAGCTCGCGCGCCGCATCGTCGCCATGATGCCGAACCTCGAGATGCTGCGCTTCGTCAACTCCGGCACGGAGGCGGCGATGTCGGCGATCCGTCTCGCGCGCGCCTTCACGCGCCGCGGCAAGGTGGTCAAGTTCCAGGGGGCGTACCACGGACACGCGGACATGCTGCTCGTGCAGGCCGGCTCCGGCGCCGCAACACTGGGGCTGCCGGATTCGCCGGGCGTCACGGCGGGCGCGGTGTCCGACACGCTCATCGCGTCGTACAACGACATCGAATCGGTGCGCCGCTTGTTCGCGGCGTTCCCGCGGGACGTGGCGGCGGTCATCGTCGAGCCGGTGGTCGGCA
>DASTOO010000212.1:0-9113 GCA_035762505.1 Candidatus Krumholzibacteriia bacterium | reverse complement strand
CGCGGCGAGGGTCGTGGACTTGCCGCTCCCGGTCGGCCCCGTGACCAGCACGAGTCCGCGCGGCTTCGTCGCGAGGCTGCGGCACACTTCCGGCAGCCCGAGCTGGTCGAAGGTCGGAATCTTCTCCGGAACGAAACGCATCACGAGCGAGATCGACCCGCGCTGACGCATCGCGTTGACGCGGAAGCGCGCCAGTCCGGGGACCGAGTACGCGCAGTCGATGTCGCCGTTCATGGCGAAGGTCTCCCACTGGTCCCGGGTGAGCACCTCGCGCGCGATGGCCTCGGTGTCGGCCGGGGTGAGCGGTGCGTCGCCCTGGCGTTGAATCTTCCCCGAGATGCGCACGCCGGGCGGCTGCCCCACCTTGAGGTGCGCGTCGCTCCCGCCCAGCTTGACCATGTTTTCCAGGAATCCGCGGATCTGCATGAGGAACCTCCGCGGGGCACCTCGCAATAATCTCGCCAGACGCGCGCGCGCCGGGTCAGCGAATTCCTGAATCGCGGAAGGCGCGGCCGTCTACCGGCTCGCGGCGAGCGCGGCGTGGAGCGCGGCCTCGTCCACGGGGGCCGCGGCGTCATAGTTGACGGCCGCAACGGCTCCATCGCTTCCCACGATGACCTCCACGGGAAAGCTCGTGATCCACCCGTTCAGGAGAAAAGACGGCCCGGGGTCGCGATACAGTGCGATCTGCAGGCCGGTGTCCTTTCGGAAGCGCCCCATCGCGTCGGCGGGCTGCGAGGTGATCGCCACCACCTGCTCCACCGGCACGACGCCGTCGCTCACCGCGCGGTCCCACTTGCGCGCCACGTCGCTGCACGGCGGGCACTCGAGGTCGAGGAACAGGACGACCCCGCCGTGCGCGAGCAGCACGCCGGTGGAAAGGCTGTCGCCCCACTCGCTGGTGAGGAGAAAGGAGGGAAACTCGTCGCCGGGATTCCACGCCGCTGCGGCGGGGTGGGTCACTTCGACGACGCGGCGCTCGGAGAGCCAGCGCCCGACGAGAATGCCCGCGGTCCCGGCAACCACGACGGCGATGGCGATGATGGAATTGCGAGAAGCGGCCATGCGGAAACGTCCTCCAGGAATTCGGCGGTCTGGGAGTGCCGGGATGGGGTCCTCCCGGACCGCGCTGGTCGGCGTCTACGAGATCGACAATCCGCGATCTGCGGGCACCCGATCGGTGCACGCGGATCCGAGACGGTTTCCAATGCGTGGAGCCGCGGAAGAAGCTGACGCAGCGCCCGACTCCCCACTCCCTCGCACAGGCACCGCCATTTGTATGTCGGCATTCTAGCGCCGCGCCCTTGCGCGCATCAACTCAAAGTACCCTGTCGCCCCGGGAACCCCCGGAAACGGCATGCGGGTTGCTGCTTGCTTCGTTGGCTTCCCCGAATCAGGCACTCCCGCCGGCGCAGCGAGATCGCGCAAGAGGTGAGGTCAGCGTCGCAACTGATTGCAGGAAAATATAATGAAGCTACACCCCCCCCTGTTCCGTTTCCCGCTACGGCGCCCGGGACGCCGCCCCTGGTGGATCGTCCTGTTGCCGGGCCTCGGGTTGCTTCTTGCCACCCCGGTCGTGGCCGGCGACCTCGCCGGCACGGTCCGGATCGTGAGCGACGCCCCGGCCCCGATGCAGTCGTCCCTCGACCCGTATGCGGGGACGCTGAACTCCATCGGCAGGTCCGCGGAACCAACGCCGCGCGCCACGACGCCGCGTGACGTCGTGGTCTATCTGGCCGGCGCCGGCACCCGCGGTGCGCTCGCGCCCGGCTCCCGCGTCCCGGCGCTCAAGCAGATCAACCAGTCCTTCGAGCCGCACGTGCTCGGCGTCCCGGTGGGAACCACGGTCGAGTTCCCCAACATGGACATGGTCTACCACAACGTCTTCTCGTACTCGAAGACCAAGCGTTTCGACCTCGGCTACTACGGCAAGGGCAAGTCCCGGCGCGTCACGTTCGACAAGCCCGGCATCGTGCAGGTGTTCTGCGACATCCACTCGACCATGTCGGCGTACATCTTCGTGGCCGATACGCCGTTCGTGACACAGCCGGACGAAGACGGCATGTACCGCTTCGGAGGCCTCCCCAGCGGGACCTACACGCTCAAGGTCTGGCACCCGGATCTCGGCGAACGCTCGCTGAACGTCACCGTGGGGGACGGATCCTCGCGGGTCGATCTCAACCTCTAGGGAGAACCGGCGGCCGCCCATGTTTCGATTCGGCTCACTGCACACGCGCATCATCGTCCTCACGACGGTGCCGCTCATCGCGATCCTCTTCGCCATGCTGGCCTCGACCATGCGGACCGCGGACACGGCGGTGCGCAAGCGCGTGCACGAAAGCCTCACCGAATCGGGTTCCGTCTTCGTGCAGCTCCTGACTTCGCGCCGCAACGAGCTGGTGAGCATGGCCCAGGTGACGGTGCGCGACCCGCGCTTCTTCGCGCCCTTCTCGATCCCGCCCGCCGAGCGCGGCGCGGAGTTTCGTCCCACCCTCGAGGGCCTGTGCGGCGACTTCCTGCGCATCACGGACTCGGACTTCATCCAGATCTTCGACGCCCACGGCGGGTTCATCGCGCAGGTGAACCGCGGCGATCATCTCGTCCCCGGCGCCGACGACGAGGACGACCCCGCGCACGTGGGCCGGTCCGGCATCGAGGCGGCGATGAAGGGTTCGGCGGTCGCGGATTTCTACGAGGCGGGCGACCGCATCGTCGCCGCCGCGGTGGCGCCGGTGGTCGTGACGCACCGGCTGGCCGCGGTGGTGCGCTTCGGCTCCTACCTGGAGAACGAGTTCGTGGACGAGGTCAAGCGCCTCACCGGCGCCGATGTCTGTCTCGCGCGGCACGGCATCGACTACGCCAGCACCTACCCGCCCGCGCTGGGCGAACTGGACGCGTGGCGGCCGCGCGGCCGCGTGGCGGCCACCATCGGCCGCGGCTCGGTGACGCTGTCGGAGGCCTTCAGCCGCGAGCACCTCGGCAGGGAGTACCTCACGATCCACGTCGGCGTCGGCGGGGTTGCGTCCGACGACGGGTTCGACGCCTTCATCGGGCGCGAGCTGCAGGCGGAGATGGCCCCCATCGTGGCGCTGGAGAAACGCCTCGCGCTGGGCGGCTTCGCCGCGGTGCTGGTGACCCTCTTCGTGGGCTTCGCGGTGGCGAACAGCATCACGCGCCCCCTGTCGCGGATGGTCCAGGCCTCGGTCGCCCTGCAGAAGGGACAGTACGACTACCCGATCGACATGCGCGGCACCGACGAGGTCGCCCTGCTGGGACGGAACTTCGCGCACATGCGCGAATCGCTCGCCTCCTACGTCCAGCACCTCAAGGAAGTCGACCAGGCCAAGAGCAATTTCATCGCCCTCGCCGGTCACGAGCTGCGCACGCCGCTCACGATCATCACCGGCTTCAACGAGATGATCGCCAGCGGCGCGCTCGGCTCGGTTCCGGCCAAGGTGCGCGAAACCACCAACCTCATCACCGAGCAGCTCTCCGGGCTCAACCGCCTCGTCCAGGCCATGCTGGACCTCACGTACTTCGAACAGGGGCTGCAGGCGCTGCGCCTCACCCGCTACGACGTGCGCGAGCTGGCGCGCGACGTGGCCATCGCGCGGCGCGCCTCGGTGGAAGAGCGCAAGCTGCACCTGTCGGTCGAGACCGGCCCCGACGCGCTGTGGGTCATGGCGGACCCGGCCCGGCTGCGCGACGCGCTGCAGGCGCTGGTCGACAACGCGATCCGCTTCACGCCCGACGGCGGCAAGGTGCGCGTCTCGTTGCGCGGCGCCGACGACGAGGTGCTGATCGTGGTGGAGGACACGGGCATCGGCATTCCGCAGCACGAATTGAAATGGATATTCGAGAAGATCTACGAAGTCGGCGACCTCATGCACCACTCGTCGGGGACCTTCGGCTTCGGGTCGAAGGGATTCGGCCTCGGCCTGGCCCTGTGCAAGGCCATCGTGGAAGCGCACGGGGGCCGCGTGTCGGTCAAGAGCACGCCGGGCCGCGGAAGCGTGTTCACGATCGCGCTGCCGCGCGCGGATTCGACCCCCCACCCCCCGGTTACCGCACCGGAGAAAGCAGGAGCATTGGATGAAACGCTCGCATGACGCCATGCACCTCGTCCCCACCCCGGCCGGCCGCCGGCTGGCGGCCGCGGCGTTCTTCACGCTGGCGCTCCTCGGCGTCGCGCTGGACGCGATCGCGCAGAGCTCGATCCAGGTGCGGGGCCTCGTCGACATCGTGGCGACCGACGTGCGCGACGACCGCTATCTCAATACCGTGAACACCAACGACTCCAACTTCGACGCGCTGCGCTCGCGCCTCTTCGTGGAAGGCCAGCGCGGCCAGACGTCGGTGTACCTGCAGTTCCTGGTCTCGCCGGAGAGTTACGACGAGTTCCGCTTCTTCGGCGGGTACCTCATGCACCGCGTGTTCGAGGACCGCAACGTGTTCCTCGAGGCCGGGCTGATTCCGCTCCACGACGGCATCTGGGCGAGCCACACCTATTCCAACAAGAACCCGCTGGTCGGCATCCCCATGGCGCAGTACTGGAAGACCACCATGCACGCCTTCATGATCCCAACCGACCTCGACCAGCTGCTCTCCATGCGCGGCCGCGGGCAGACGGGATTCGTCTACGCGGATTCGAACGGCGTGCGCGGGCAGAAGTACTCGTCGGCCCCCATCGTCTACGACAACTGCTGGAACTACGGCGCGTTCTCGCTCGGGACGCTGGGGCGCTTCGAGTACGCGCTAGGTGTGACACTCGGCGCCCCGGCGGCGTCGGTGCAGGGCTCCGACAGCAACGAGAACCTCGCGTGGCACGCCAAGGTCGGCTACGCGTTCATGCCGGGCCTCAAGCTGTGGCTCACGGGCGCGCGCGGCGCGTACATGGACCGCGTGGTCGCCCCGTACCTGCCGGCCGGCAAGACGGTGAACGACTACTACCAGAACCTCCTGATCGTGAGCGGCGACTTCCAGTGGTGGCGCCTCGCGATGATCGGCGAGGTGTACTTCAACCACTTCGACACGCCGGTGCGCGAGGCGGGCCTCTCGAACGACTCGTACTACCTGCAGGCGGTGTACTCAATTGTCGCGGGCTGGGACCTCGCGGTCCGCTACGACCGCATGATGTTCGAGGAGGTGCCGGCCGGCTCGGGCGAGCTGGCGTCGTGGGACGAGAACGTGGAGCGCTGGGAGGGCGGCGTCGGTTACCACGTGACGCGCGACCTCTTCGTGAAGGGCGTCGTGCAGGGGACGCGCGGCGACGGCGACTGGGACGTCATCCCCGCGGTGCAGGCGTCCTTCAGCTTCTAGTAATTGGTACTAGAAACGATGCAGCCTATTGTAGTATAATTCTTTAGCCGCGTCGGTGCGCGGGGCCGGCCAACATGAGCGCCGGTCTTCTGGGTGCCCGGCCACCGCCATATTGCGCGGTGTCCTCCGCGCCCGGCGCGGCGAAGGATACGAAGAAGCGGGATGCACTCCGGTGCGTCCCGCTTTTTTCATGTCCTTCGCCCGGCAGAGATCAAGCGTCCGCTCCCCGCGCACCCGCCGCGCGCGATCGCCCCAGCACGCCGTGCCACCACGCCTTCAACTGCTCGCCGAGCACGTAGTACGCGGGCAGGACCAGCAGGGTCAGGAAGGTCGAACTGATCAGGCCGCCCATCACGGCGCGCGCCAGCGGATAGTACTGCGCGTCCCCGATGTGCGAGGTGCCGAGGGCCATGGGCAGGAGCCCCAGCACGGTGGTCAGCGCAGTCATCACAATAGGTCGCAGCCGCTCGCACCCGCCCGCCATCACCGCATCCTCGATGGACTTCCCCCCCTTGCGCAGGTTGTTCACGTGGTCGATGAGGACGATGCCGTTGTTCACCACCACCCCGATCAGGATGACGACGCCGATCATCGCCATGAGGCCGAACGGCGTCTGCGTCACCGCGAGGAGCCAGATCACGCCCACCGCCGCGAGCGGCAGGCACGTCATGATCACCAGCGGGTGCAGGTAGGACTCGAACAACGCCGCCATCACGAGATAGACGCACAGGATGGCGAGGAGCGCGTTGATCAGCATCTGCTGGGCCTGCGCATTCTTCTCCTGGATGCGCCGGTTGAACGACCACGCATACCCGGGCGGGAGCGTCACCGTGTTCATGATCGCCGACACTTCCTCCAGCAGCTCCCCGAAGTCCTCGCCCTCGTACAGTCCCCGCACCGACACGATGGTGCGCTGGTTGTCGCGCTCGATCTGGGTGGGGCCGCGGGTCTCGTGCAGGGTCGCCACCGACCCGAGCGTGATCTCCTTGTCGTCGGTCATGCCGACCAGCAGGTTGTTCAGGTTGTAGATGCCCACCTGGTCGTCCGGGTCGAGGCTGATCGACATCGGAACCTCGCGATCCGCCCCGCGAAAGCGGTCCAGCTCGATGCCGCGGAACGTAAGCCCCATCACCGAGGCGACGTCGCTCGCGGTGATCTGGTAGCGCGACACCAGGTCGGAGTCGAGCGAGATCCTGATCTCCTCGCGCCCCATCTCGACGCTGGTCTTCACGTCCGTCAGGTCCTCGATGTAGCCGAAGCGGCGTTTGACCTCGCTCGCCAGGTCCTCGAGGATCAGCTTGTCGTCCCCGAACAGGTTCACGGACATGTGCTGCGCCCCGCCCGCGTTCTCGCCGCTCTCGTCCCCCATCTGCAGCGTCACGCCGGCGATGGGCGGGATGGCGCGGCGCAGCTGCTTGCGCTTCTCCTTCAGCTCCTCGCGGCCGAGGTGCTTGTCCTGGAAGTAGACCGTGGTCGCCGCGTCGTTGTCGGCGTAGTAGCTGTAGACGGTCTCGACCTCGAGCGAGTCCCGCTTCGCCTCGACGGCGGCTTCGACGCGGCGCACGATCTCGTTGGTCTCCCGGTAGGTCAGGTTGTCGGTGAACTGGTACTGCATGTAGATGCGCTCGATCAGCATCGAATCGTCGTTCTGGGGGCCCTTGAGCTTGAACACCTTGATGCCGCCGACCGTCACCAGCATCACCAGGGTCACGATCCCGAGGGTCCAGCGCGGATGGCGGAACGTGGTCCAGCGCAGCGCGCGCGCGTAGAGTTCCTCCGTGCGGTGGAACAGGCGCGACTCGCGCACCTCCTGCGGCTTGCGCAGGCGGGAGGCGAGGAACGGTATGAAGGTGAGCGAGACCAGCAGCGAGAACGCGATGGCCACCGAGATGGTGACCCCCACCGACGAGAGCCACACGAAGATCTCGTCGTTCTGCGACCCGAACACGATGGGCGCGAACACGATCACGGTGGTGAGCGTGGACGCGGTCACGGCGGTCGCGACCTCGTCGGCGCCGACCACTGCCGAGCGCCGCGAGTCTTCGCCCCGGTTCTGGTGGCGATAGATGGACTCCAGCACCACGATGGCGTTGTCCACCAGCATGCCCACCCCGAGCATCAGCCCCATCATGGTCAGCATGTTGAGCGAGTAACCGGCGAAATACAGGAAGGCCAGCGTGCAGATGAGCGAGAACGGAATGGAGACCGCGATGATCAGCGTGGTGGACACGCGCCGCAGGAAGAAGTACAGGATCGCCACCGCGAGGAAGCCCCCGATGATGCCGGAGTCGCGCAGGCCGCGGATGCCGCTGCGGATCTCCCTGGACTGATCGAAGACGAGCAGGACGTTGATCCCCTCGAGGGCGGGGTCGCTGTTCATCTTCTCCATGGCCTTGTGCACCCGGCGCGCCACGTCGACCGTGTTGGCGTTGCTCGCCTTCTGTATCCAGAACGCCACCGCCTGTTCGCCGTCCAGGCGCCGGCCGAACGTCACCGCGGGCTCGCCGTAGTAGATCTGCGCGATGTCCTTGAGGCGCAGCCCCTCCGGGCTCACCACCAGGTTCTCCACGTCCGCGATGTCGTCGAAGGCCCCGATGGCACGGATGGAGTAGCGGATGCCGTCGGCCGTGATCTCCCCTCCCGACGCGCTCGCGTTGGCGCTCTGCAGGAGGCGAAAGATGTTTCCCACGTCCACCCGGTGCGCCTTGATCTTGTCGAGCATGAGGTAGATCGCGATCTCCTTGGGCTCGACGCCGTGGATGAAGACGTTGCCCACGCCCTCGATGCGCTTGAGCGGGTTCACGATCGAGCGCTCGATGAGGTCATAGCTGCCCGAGAGGTCGCGGCCGACCGCGGAGATTCGTCCTTCCAGAATGGGGATGTCGTTGGTGTCGAAGGTGAACACCTGCATGAGCTCGATGTCGGCCGGCAGGTCGGTCTTGATCTGGTCGAGCTTCTCCTTCACCTCCATGCGCAGCACGCCCACGTCGCGCCCCCACTGGAACTCGACGCCGACGAACGCCCCGTCGGGCTGGGTGTTGGACTGGATGCGGCGCACGTCGCCCAGGGTGGCGAACACCTCCTCCACCGGCTTCACGATGTGGCGCTCGATATACTCGGGGTGCGAGTTGGGATACGGGATGAAGACGCCGATGAACGGGAACTCGACGTGCGGGAGAAACTCGATGGGGAGCTTCACCGACGCGATGCCGCCCAGCGAGAGGAGCGACACCAGGCCGATCATTACGAGCACCGGCTTGCGGACGGACAGTTCGTGGAGCCGCACGTCCCCCTCCCCTAGTCGCCGCGCGTGACGACGGCGTACAGCGACGGGATCACGAAGAGCGTCAGCACGCTTCCCACCGCGAGGCCGCCGATGACGGTGAGCGCCATGGGCGACCGGATCTCCGCGCCCTCGCCGAAGCCCAGCGCCATCGGCATGAGGCCCAGCACCGTGGTGAGGGTGGTCATGAGGATGGGGCGCAGGCGCACGCGGCCGGCGGCGCGAATGGCGTCCATCCGGGCGGCGCCGTTGCGCCGGAGCGTATTGATGTAGTCGATCAGCACGATGCCGTTGTTCACCACGATGCCGGCGAGCAGGATGGCCCCGATGAACACGATCACGCTCAGAGGCTTCCCCGTGACGAGCAGGGTCAGGATCACGCCGGTCGCCGCCAGCGGCACCGTGACCATGATGATGAAGGGATGCACGAACGACTCGAACTGCGCCGCCATCACCAGGTACACGAGGAAGACGGCCAGGATGAGCGCCAGCATCAGGCTGCGGTAGGAGC
>DASTOO010000211.1:0-4752 GCA_035762505.1 Candidatus Krumholzibacteriia bacterium | reverse complement strand
TCTTGGTCTTCGAAATGAACCAAGTGGTAGATGCCCCGGACCCGTTCGCCTTCGAGTCGGACCGTGAGTTTCTTCCCCTCGCGCTCCACGATCTCATAAGTGCCGGTATCGAACATCCTCACCTCCCCGGCCCCGTAGTTGCCCTCGGGTATCGACCCAGTGAAGGTGGCGTATTCGATGGGGTGGTCTTCGGTGCGGATGGCGAGCCGCTTGTCGGCGGGGTTCAGCGACGGGCCCTTGGGGACCGCCCAGGACTTCAGAACGCCCTCGGCTTCGATCCGGAAGTCGTAATGGAGCCGGCGGGCGGCGTGCTGCTGGACGACGAACAGCAGCGGCCCGGAGCGCGCCGACACCGCGGCGGGCGGCGGTTCGGGCGTCGACTCGAACGTCCGCTTGGCTTGGTACTCTTCGAGGCCGCGCGGGGCCGGGCTGCTCTTCTTGGTACGCACCGTGGTTGCCGAGGATACCCCGGTCTGTGGGTACCATTGGCCCCGCAACCGAGGAGCCACCATGGATCAGCCGAAGTACCCGATCGCGCTCACCGCCGCCACGCTGCCGGCGCGGACGAAGTCCATCTATCCCGAGCCGTTCGCCTCGCGCATCGTGGGGCGCGAGAAGCGGGCGCTCGGGGACCCGTTCGGACTGACGAATTTCGGCGTCAACCTCACGCGCCTTGCGCCCGGCGCAATGTCGGCGTTACGGCACGCGCATTCGCGCGAGGACGAGCTCGTCTACGTTCTGGAGGGGCAGCCGACCCTGGTGACCGACGCCGGAGCGACGTTGCTGACGCCGGGCATGTGCGCCGGTTTCAAAGCGGGCACCGGCGACGGTCATCACCTCGTCAACCGCACCGACCGCGACGTCGTCTATCTGGAGGTTGGCAATCGTGACGCCGCGGACGGGGCCGAGTATCCCGATGAGGATCTGCGGGCGCTTCCCGGTCGCAAGTTCGTGCACAAGGACGGCAGATCCTACTAGGCGCGGATCAGATCGGGCGTGATCTCCGCGACCGTCCGGACCCCGCAGAGCTTCATCGACCGCTCGAGCTCCCCGGTGAGGATCTCGAGCGCCCGCCGGGCGCCCGCTTCTCCGCCCGCCATCGCGCCGTAGAGCGTCGCCCGTCCGGTGAGGACGGCCTGCGCGCCGAGCGCGCGCGCCTTCAGGATGTCGACGCCCCGGCGCACGCCGCCGTCGAGCAATACGGTGACCTTCGAGCCGACTGCGCGGGCGATTGCCGGCAATGCCTCTAGCGTCGGTGCCGCGCCGTCGAGTTGCCGGCCGCCGTGGTTGGAGACGACCAGACCGTCACCCCCGATCGCCACCACCCGCTCCGCGTCGTCCGGCCGCTCGATCCCCTTCACCAGCAGCTTCCGCGGCCAGATCTCGCGCAGCCGCTTCAGAGCCTCCCAGTCGAACGAGGGGTCCTGGGCGCGGCCAACGGACGCGGCAATGTCGGTCACCTTGGTCGACCATCCGACGAAGCCGTGCAGGTTCTCCATGCGCGGAACCCCGTGTCTCAGCATGTCGAGCGCCCACGCGGGCTTGCGCCACATGTCGCGCGAGTTGCGCCAGTTGGGGCGGAAAGGGGCGACGAAGTCGTTGCGGGTGTCGCGTTCGCGCTTCCCGCCGACCGGGACGTCCACGGTCACCAGCATCGCCTCGTAGCCGGCCACTTTGGCGCGTTCGACCAGCTTTTCGCGGAACGCGCGGTCGCGCAGCACGTAGAGCTGGAACCACAGCCGGCCGCCTGCCTGTTCCGCGATCTGCTCGATCGACGCGGTCGCTGGGGTCGCGAGCGTGTAGGGAATCCCGAACGCCTTCGCGGCGCGCGCTAGTGCGAGGTCGGCCCCGTTCCGGCCCGCGCCGATCGCGCCGGTGGGGGCGATCGCCATCGGGAAGTTCGACTCGACTCCGAACAGCGGCGTGCGCATGTCGATCTCGCCGACGTCGACCAGGACCTTGGGTAGCAGCCGGACACGCTCGAACGCGGCGCGGTTCTCGCGGAGGGTGACTTCGTCCTCGGCGCCACCGTCGAAGAAATCAAAGACCGCGCGCGGGAGCCGCGCGCGTGCCATGCGGCGGAGGTCCTCGATGTTGACGGCGCGAGAGAGGTCGGGCATGGCGGGCGGAGTTTACCTGCGCCGGCCACTCTGCAAAACACTGTCACAGCCGGGAAGGACCCCATGCGGCGCGCGTGACGCCCTTCGCCAGACCGCGGTACGCTTCCACCCTGGTCAGGGGAGGCGCGCCGGGCACGGCGCGTGCGGGCATGCAACTCCAGGCTTCGTTCTTCGGAACTGCCGGCGAGATGTCGTTCTCGGGCTACGTCTATCGATTTCAGCCGACGCTCTTCCGCGCCCAGATCCGCGTCGTCCCCAAGGACAGTCCGTTAGGCCAGACGATGGCGATTCCGGGTGCCAAGCGCTCGCCGCGACACGTGGTCGAGGGAGCGAACCTGGAGGAGGTCCTGGCGAAGTCGCGGGCGCTGATCGAGCAGGAAGTCGGGCCGATCACGGAGTTTCTGCAGCAGGCGCCGACGCCCTGAGGTGCCGCGGCACCTGGGCACCCGGCGTCGAGCATTGAACGGCGAGCGGGCCTGGCGTAAGCTAGGGGTGCTTGGCACACCGCTCACCCGCCAAGCGTTTCCCGCGCAAGTGAACACGCTCGGTCGCTACGAAATCCTCGGCGAGCTCGGCCGGGGGGCAGTCAGCATCGTCTACGACGCACGCGACCTGCTCACCGACGGCCCCGTAGCCCTGAAGCTCATCGAGCCTTCGCTGTGGGCGCCGCCGACTTCAGCGGCCGAGAGGCTCCGGTTCCTGACCGAGGCGATGCCGGAATGGCGGATCAGGCACCCGAACATCGTCACGGTTTACGACGCGGGCGACGGCGACGGCAGGCTGTACATCGCTATGGAGCGTCTCGAGGGACGCAGCCTGCGTCGAATGCTCGACGAGTCGCCGTTACCCGGCGTGCCGCGCAGTCTCCGGATGGCGGCGGAGGTCGCGTCCGGCCTGGCTCACGCGCACGAACGCGGGGTCGTGCACCGCTACGTGAAGCCCTCGAACATCCTCATCTTGGCCGACGACCGGGCGAAGCTCACAGACTTCGGCATGGCGCCGCTCCGGGACGCGGCCCTCGCCTCACGGAACCACGCCGCGTGCCTGAGCTACATGTCGCCGGAGCAGATTCGCTGCGACTCGGCGATCGACGGGCGCTCCGACATCTTCTCCCTCGGCGTCGTGCTCTACGAGATGCTCACTGGCGAGCGGCCATTCGGCGGCACCTCGCCGGCCGAGATCATACGGAGCGTGCTGGACGCCGAGCCGCCGCTGCCGAGCGAAGTGAATCCGGATGTACCGCCCGCGGTGGACCTGCTGGTGTGGAGCATGCTCGTGAAGAATCCCGACGACCGCGTTTCGAACGCCGAAATCGTCGTTCGCCGCCTTCGGGACCTGGGGGAGGAGATCGACGGCGCGCTTGCAGCGCACGCCCGCGACGACGGGGTGCCGGCCGAGGTGGCAGGCACGGCCGGTGGGCCCGCATCCGCCGATCGCCACGCAGCGCGGGTTCCAGCTCATCGGGGCGCGCCGCAGGGGGCGAACCTGCGTCTCACGAGCTACGTCTTGGTTGCACTGATCTTCGTCGCGGCGGGAAGCGGCTTGCTGTGGCAGTGGCGGCAGTCCTCGGACCCGAGCGAGACGCGCAACGCGGCGATCCGCGACGAACCAGCGACTGCGATCCGCGACGAACCAGCGATTGCAATCGCTTCCGAACCGTCGGTGCCGGAGGAGCCGCGTGCTGCGGCGGCAGAGCCAGAGCCGAAAAAGCGAGCGGCCAAGGTACGTGCCCGGAGGCCGTCCGGATCGGCGGTCGCAGGCGTCCGCGCCCCAGCCCGGAAAATCCAGCCGTCGGTGGCAGCGGTCGCTACGGCACCGGCGCTTCCGGCGGCCAAGACCGCCACACTTGTTTTCGACGTGTCTCCTTGGGGCGAAATCTACGTCGACGGCAAGCCGCATGGCACGACGCCGCCCGTCAAGACGCTCGGCCTCCTGCCCGGAAGGCATCGCATCGAGGTGCGCAATTCAGCCCAGCCACCTTACAACGGCTTCGCGACGCTGCAGCCCGGCGACGTTCGCCGCATCCGACACGACTTCGAGTAGATCGCCAATCACTTGACCCACTCGCGCCGCCTGCGACGCGGAAGCACGTCACGGTCATTGAGGTCACGAATCGCTTGGCGTCCCCTAGGGGATTTGGCGTCCCAACTTCGTCGCGGAAGCCGGCAGCGGCGTCCACGGCTGCTAAACTGAAGCCTTCTCCAAAGGCTCAAGTACCTTGATAGCGACCCTGCAGTGCCTCAAGAAACACGGTGAGCGGCTCGATTCCGAGATCGCCGAAGAGATGGGCGTGCCGCTTGCGACGGTGCGCGAGCGCCTGGTGCGTCTCGCAGCCGCGGGGGAGATCATCACTTGCAACCTGACCCGCTTCGAGAGCGGCAACCCGGTCCAAGCGTTGCAGTGTCGCGTGACGGGCTACGTCCCGCCTAAAGCGCCCGGTCGAAAACCGGCGCCGACGACGTAGCCTCACTGAGCGCGCCGAGTGGCCGCCCTGAGAGCGAGGTGCGAATTGGCGGATGGCTTGGCGTCCCCTAGGGGATTCGTCGGGGACCCCAAGGACGATTGACAACTACCTGATTCTTATAGAAGTCCAATGGGCTAGCTTCCAGGGCGGTGTGACGTGGTGTGACAG
>DASTOO010000210.1:0-3490 GCA_035762505.1 Candidatus Krumholzibacteriia bacterium | reverse complement strand
GCGCGAGCACGAGAGCAATGATCCTCATAGCGGCCCTCCTTGAGGGAATGAGTGTGCGGATTCAGGCGCAGATTATACAATCAATTGCTTTTGAAAGCCAGCCGGACGGAGGGTGATGCGGGGAACTACTTGAGGAGGACCATCTTGCGGGTCTCGGCGCGCCCGACGGTGGAGAGGCGGTAGAAGTACACGCCGGAGCCAACCGGGGAGCCGGCGTTGTTCCGACCGTCCCAGGTGGCGGAATGGGCCCCGCCCGGGAGCGTTCCGTCGACGAGCGTGCGCACGCGCGCGCCGGTCACGTCGTAGATCGACAGGGAGACGCGGTGTCGGCCCGCCGGCAGTTCGAAGCGGATCGTCGTCGCCGGGTTGAACGGATTGGGATAGTTCTGCGCGAGCGTCGCCTTCACGACGGGGGCGCCGGGTTTCCCGGGAACTCCGGTGGCGACGGCGCTGTTGTGAACGCCGTTGCGGTGGATGTTCCCGCGCAGCATCGGCCAGGGAGCCTGGTTGGGGTCGTAGGTCGTGGTGAGGTCCCACACGTACACAGTCTTGTCGTAACCCACCGCGACGATCTCCACGTCGCCGTTGATGTCCAGGTCAACGACCGCCGGCGCTCCGCGCAGCGCGTCCTTGACGACAAGCGGGAACCCGTCGAGTGGCTCACCCAGCGCGCTCCAGCCGTTGATCAGCTTCTCCTCGTGCCCGAGCAGAACGTCCACCACGCCGTCGCCGGTGACGTCGGCGATGATGGGCGATGATTCGCTGTAAGTCTTCGTCGAATACGTTACCGGCCATCCCGGCGCGTCGGCGCCGTTGTACTGCACCGCGTAGAGCCTGCCGTTCGAGGAGGGGATGAGGACCTCGAGCTTTCCGTCCCCGGTGATGTCGGCGAGTGCGGGACAGGGGTTGAAGAACAGGTTGTGCTGCAGCCAGCGCGTCCACATGACCGTGTTGTCGTGGTGCAGAGCGTAGGTCTCTCCGGTGCCGCGCACCGTCACGACGAGTTCGAGATCACCGTCGTCGTCGATATCGCCCACCACCACGCCGCCGCCCGCGAAGTTCGGCAGCGTCCGCGGCCAGCCGGTCAGGTCGCTGCCGTCCTCGTTGAAGACGTAGACCTTCTTGTCCTGCGTGGCGATGATGATTTCGTCCCTTCCGTCGTTGTCCAGGTCGGCCAGCGCGGGCGCCTGGTACTGCCACTGGTTCGTGTCGGGCAGGCGCTTGAAGACGCCGCTGGTGGCCGGGTTGGCGTCCCCGTCCATCAGTTCGCTGCCGTCCGCGTGCCACACGTAGAGATAGGCGTCCTGATCGACCGCGACGACCTCCCAGTCGCCGTCCCCGTCCACGTCACCCACCGCGACGCTCCCGCGCACCAGGTCGACGGTGGGCTGCGGCCACCCGGGCAGGACGGTGCCGTCCCCTTTGAAGATGAACACCTCGCGCGAGGTGTACGCCGCCGCGACGATCTCGAGCCCCGGCGACGCGTCGATGTCCACCAGCGCGGCCGGGCCGATGAAGTCCGTGCCGGCCGACGAGAAGATGCCGAAGGTGGCGGGCAGTGCGTCACCGTCGCGCACCTCGTCGCCACCATGATGCCAGGCGTACAGCTTCTCGTTGCCGATGACGATCTCCGGATACCCGTCTCCGTCGACGTCGCCGATGGCCGGCGAGTTCGCGGACGGGTCCGGCAACTCGTTGGGCCAGCCCGGGTACTGGGGCGGGTTGGTGGACGCCGTGGCAATCGCCGAGAATGGGCTCTCATTGCCCGACGAATCGAGCGCGGCGACGGCGAAGTAGTAGCGTGAGTTTGCGCTGAGCCCCAGGACCGTGAACACCCGGTGCGGAACGATGTCCGGCGTCGCCATGAGAAACGGGCCGCCCGGCGCATCGGAGAAGTAGACGCGGTAGCCGGCGACGTCCGGCGAGGCGCCGGGGCTCCAGGTGACCTTCATCTTGTCGATTCCCACGGTGGCGTCGAAGGAGAAGATCGACGGCGCTGCGGGTGCGCGCATCTCGATCGTGCGCGTGAGCGTCCTGCCCTCGTGATCGGTGATCGTCAGCTGCAGCGGGTTCTCGATCGTGGTATCGACCTCGTGCAGCACGAATCCGGTGGAACTCTCGGACTCCTCCAGCAACGCGAGATCCGGATACGCGACCGCGCCGGTCGTGACCACGGACCCTCCGTCGAGCGGGATGAGGCTCCCGGTCAGCGCGCGCGCCGGACCGCCCCCGTAGTTCTTCACCGCGACGAAGAGCAGGAAGTTCTCGCCTGGCGTGATGACGCCGTCGCCGTTGCCGACCGGCAGCTCGTCGCTCTTTCGCAACGACGTGATCTCCAGCGCGGGCGCGCGCAGCACGGTGGAGAAGCCATCGCGCCAGGTGCTGCTCCCGTGCGACGTCTCGATGTCGAACTGGGCGAGCACTCCGTCGGCGGCGGACGCCGCCGCTTGCAGCGTCCACGTCGCACCGCTGGGCGACCACGTGGCGTTCGCGTCGATGGCGGGAAGCGCCAGAACCCCGCTGGTGATCGTGACACTCGACAGCGTGCAGGCCAGCGCGGATGCCGCGGCCAACGACGTCGCGTCTCCGACGTTCCGGAAGACGGGGCGCACCTCGATCGTCTCGCCGGCGTCGGTCCGGCCGTCACCGTTGCCGGATGAGGCGCCGGTGTTGTCGTCATCCAGGGTGACGCTGTCCACCACCAGCAGGGCACCTGTGCCCGCACTGACGGGAATCCATGCCTCGTACCGCGCCATGTTCCGGCCCGTCACGACCACGCGAATCGCCCCCGGCATCGCGCTGGTGAACGGGACCGTCAGCGAACCCGCGGGGTCGGTGGTTCCGACGGCGTAGTCCTCGCCGTCCTTCCACAGGCACACCGTTGCGTTCTCCTCGGGCAGCCCGGACACCTCGACCTGGACCGTGACGTCATTCGCTCCCGCGAGGAGAGAATCGGGCAGGGTGACCGTGGGGGTCCGGATGGGCCCCGTCCAGAGCGTCATGGCGGGATCGGCCAGGATCGCGTAGACGTAGTGGGTCCACAGGTCCACGCCGTCGCCGAGCAGCGCCAGGGGAGTCCGTCCCACGCGCGACTGCATGAAGGCATCACCGATGCGCTCCTTTCCGGTTTCGTACAGCGCCTGCGCGTAGCTCGCCAGGTAAGTGGCCGCGGCCTCGGCGAACGCACTGTTGGCGGCGCCGATGATCGACACCGCGCCGCCGTTGGGATTGCGCAGCATGTGCTCTCCGAGGCAGTCGAAGTCGAACGCGGCGGCGGTGCAGTTCAACATGTAGAGGTTGAACTCGCGCCCGGGATGCACGAGCGCGTCGGCGTCCGGAATGGCGATGTTGTCGTCCGCGCAGTGCATGTTGAAGCGGTACCCGTGACCGACGTGGAAGACCGTGTTGTACCCGGCCTCGAGTGAATCGATCGCGATCGCACGGGACTCGGGAACGGATCCCGGAAACAGAGCGCTGGTCTCATAGCTGC
>DASTOO010000209.1:0-4528 GCA_035762505.1 Candidatus Krumholzibacteriia bacterium | reverse complement strand
CGTTTCCCTCTCCGATCAGATCGTCCTCGCTGCGCGCGAGCTCTCCCGCGAGACGCACGCCGTGAACGCGCGTCTCGCCGTCCGCGCCGTAGAGCGCGTAGCCCGGCGCGTCGCCGCCGTTCGCCACCGCGGTGACGCCCGCGCGGTAGCGGTTCCCCCGCGCCACGTCGCCGCGCGCACCAAAGAGGTACACGTCGGCGGCGCCGCTCTCGGTCTCGTACGTCACCACGACGATGTTCGGGTTGAGATCGCGATCCGTCACCGGCACGGGTTCCATGAACAGGATCGACCCGTCGTACGGGTTGATGATGTAATCACGACGCCGCATCATCATGCGCGCCTCGAGCACCTTTTCGGACTGGAAGCGGTCGCGCGTCTCCACGATCACCCGCTCCGAGTTCTCGACCACCGGCGCGAGCGCGAGATAGTAGAACCCGCTCGTGCCGTCGGCCGGGATGTCGTCGGTGCGCGTCACCAGATCGGTGCGCGTCACGAACGCGCGGAATCCCGTTGCCCCGTCCACCACGGCGGCCGAGAGTCCCGTCACCACCTGGTGGTAGGTGAGGAACTCGCCCCGGTCGATCGGCGTCCGGAAGTCCGAGTAGCGGACGAACGACTGGCCGCGGTCGACGGAGAGGTAGTTGCCGCCCCGCGCGGGCGCGGCGTACTGCACGGTCGACGCGTCCCCGAAGATCGGGTACTGCTTCTCCGGATTCGGCTGTTTCAGCAGCGGATCGTCGTAGCGCTTCTTCGTGTCGAGACGCGCCGTCACGCGCACTCCGCCCGGCGCCGCGCCCTGCACGAACCCGCGCGCTTCGGCCTCGGCGTCGAACCCGTCGCGATGGTTGTCGACGCCGTGACCGCTGCCCTCGCCGCGCGTGCGGTACGCGCCCATGGAGACGTCCACGACGCCGGCGGCGAGCAGCGGACGCTCGGGATTCACGAACACCACCTCCGTCTCGGCTCGCATCCTGCCCGACTCGACGGCGACGCGGCCGCCCCCGATCGCGTGGCGCGGCGCGAGCGGCACCGCAACGATGCCGTCGCGGGTGGCGAGCTGCAGGCCGTGCTCCGACGGACGCGCGTCCGTCGCGACCGCGAACTCTGCGCCCGCCGCCACGTTCACGATGAAACCGTCCATGACCGGGAGTCCGAAGCCGTCGCGCACGGCGAAGCGCAGCGTCGCGCCGGAGCGCCCGTCGGCGGGAACCAGCGCGCGGGCGTCGAGCGGCACGATCTCCGCGGGCTGCGTCGCCAGTGCCACGCGCACGGTATCCGTCGCCTCGCCGCCGTGCAGCAGGGTTGCGCGCACGATGACGTCGTTCCATCCGCCCCGCAGGCGCACGCCGTACCACGTTGTCGTTTCTTCCTGATGCGCGACGTCCACCGTCCGCTGACCCACGCGCTCCTCGCCGATCTCGTCGCCCGCCACGACGAGCGACACGCGGCTCCCCAGCGGATGCCGCGCGCGCACCGACACCTGATCGCGGCTGACCGCGACGAAGCCGTCGCGCGGCTCGAGGATCGCGACCGGGCCGTCGTGCGGCGACGGCGCGGGGTCGCCCGGCGGAACCACCGCTGCGCGCGGCGTGGGGTCGCTCGCGGGCGCTTGGACGTGCTCGGTCCACGCGGCCGCGTCCGACATCGCGATGCTCGTGCGCGAATCGCGCGGGCGCAGAACGACGGTGCGCGTGCCGGAGCCGGTCGGCACCGCGGCGTCATCGAGCCGGACGGTGGCGCGGATGTCGCGGATGCGGTGCGTGTCCGCGGCCGCCGCCATGAAAGCGACCGTACATTCGATCCGGTTTCCGCGCGCGAGCTGGTCGACGATGAACTCGCCCGCGCTCTCCGCGATCGGAACCTCGTCGAGGGAGACACCCGCGCGCGCGACGGCAAAGGCGTCCGGCACGTCGAGACGGATCACCACGCGTTGCGAATGCTCCGATGTGGTGGTGAAGAACCAGCGCACGGTGGCCCCCACCGAGTCCGGCAGGTTGGCGAGGTCGCGAATCGCCGTGCCGATGCGCAACGCCGGGTCGAGCGAGTTGTTCGCGGGTGGAATCACGCTCACCTCGACGCGGCGATTCATGCTGCGGCCGTCGGTGGTGGCGTTGCTCGCGATGGGGCGCGAGTCGCCGTAACCAATCACGAGGAAGCGCGCGGCGGGGACGCCCAGCGCAACGAGCGCGTCGCGCACCGCTTGCGCGCGGGCCTCGGACAGCTCCTGGTTGGAGCGGAAGCTCCCGGAGCGCATCGGCATGTTGTCCGTGTGCCCCTCGATCAGCGCGGTGTACTGCGGATGGTCGATGAGGAACACGGCGGTGGGCAGAAGCTCGTCGCGCGCGCCCGCGAGCAGGGTTGCCTTGCCCAGCGCGAACTGCGAGCTGGGCAGCGTGAACGAGGGCCCGACACGTTCACGCCGCGCCACGTTCACGCGCTCCTCACACACCAGCGCCGCCCGGCGCTCCACCGGGGGCGGCGTCGCGACGCGCAACGGGAACGACACCCGCGCGTGGGCGGGAGCGATCAGGTGCACCAGGCGCTCGTTGGCGCGCGGCGCGTGCGGCTCCGCCGCCGGCGGACCCGCGAGCGCGGCGCCGGCCGGAAGCGTGCCTTCGTCGAGACGCACCACGCGCCGCCCTTCGAATGCGCGCGGGATGGAGAACACGCCGCCCGAATCCGTGACGGCGTATTCGCCGCTCTCGAGATAGACCGAGACGTTGGCGGCGCCGCGCTCGCCCGCGTCGCGCACTCCATCGCCGTCGTCGTCGACCCACACGTCGCCCAGGATGAATCCCTCGATGCCCACTTCCTCGTTGTCGATGCGTATCGCGGCGACCACGGGGCCGGCCTGCGTGGTGCCGCCCGTCTGCGCGATCCCGCGGACGGCGCCCTCGACGCGCGCCCACCCCTTCGACTCGCGGCTGTTGACGACGAACTTGACCGCCGTGCTGCGCGACTCTCCGGGGGCGAGTGTGCCCACGTACCAGGCGAGGCCTCCGCCCGAGAGAGTCACGCCCTGCCCTTCGATGAAGTCGAGCGCGGGCGGCACCGCTTCGCTCACGATCACCTGGTCGACGCGCACCGAGTCGGTGCGGTTGGTCGCGGTGACGACCATGCTGACGACTTCGCCCAGGGTGCCGGTCGGTTGCCGGAAGGTCTGGTCGAGCCCGATGATCGCGCGCGCGTCCGGGGCCTGGGCGGGGGTGATGTCGAAGCGCGTGCGGTTCACGATCGTCGTGTCCGTGAGCGATTGCGCGGCGAACGCGATGCCGGCCGTCGTGCCGAGCGTAATGCGCAGCGGCATCCCCGGGCTCGACACGACGAAGCGCACCGGCCGCACCTGGCCGGGCGCGAACACGCCCACGATGAATCCGCCCGGTCGCGACGACGCGGGGTACGGGACACCGCTCGAGTCGGTGCACACGAGGCCGACGCCGGGCGGGAGCGCCGCTCCCGGCGCGACGAAGACCTCGACGCTGTCCATGCCGCCGGTGTTCTCGATCTCGGCGCCGAGCGCGACCGACTCGTCGTACAACCCCACCGCGACCGTCATCGCGTCGTCGGGCGAACCTTCGCCGCCGGGGAGCGCGCGCGGGTTGCCCGGGGGACCGAGGTGAATCGCGGACGCAACCGCAAGACCTGTGACCCGCACCACCGTCGCGTCGGTCGCCGGCGCGAACAGCGCGCGCCGCGAGACCGCCACGTTGGGATCGACCGCGGACGTGGCGCGCAGTTCGACATACCCGCTGCCGCCGCCCGCCGCCGGCAGCACCAGTGCCACGTCGACCGGCGTCGACGCGCCCGCGGCGAGCGCCAGGAACGCCGGGTCGTCTTCGCCCGCGTCGAGGCGTCCGTTGCCGTTGCCGTCGAGGAAGAAGCGCACCGCCGCCGGCGCCAGCGTCGAAGGGGGAAGCGCCGCCGTGTCCATCAGCGCCGAATCAGGCGCGTTGCCCAGATTGTCGAGCGTGATCCGGCAGTACAGCGTGTCGCCGGGGACGCCGGTGAGGGAGAACGCCGGCGCCGCGACGCTGCCCGGAGGACTCACGCGCAGCGCGTACCGCCCGAGCACGCGCGTGGTGACCGGGTTCGAGAGCGATGATGCGCCGGAGGAAGCAGCCACGTAATCCGCGCCGGCGGTGTT
The DNA here is from genome assembly GCA_035762505.1 of Candidatus Krumholzibacteriia bacterium. GTDB lineage: Bacteria > Krumholzibacteriota > Krumholzibacteriia > WVZY01 > JAKEHA01 > JAKEHA01. Next base: position 384 of record DASTOO010000209.1, on the reverse strand, counting down.
GACCACGTCGGTGCCGGCCGGGGTCACCTGCGCGCGCGGCGCCGCGAGGGGGATGAAGAGCGCGAAAAACGCCAGGGCTCGGATCGCGCAAGCGGTTGCCTTCAAACGAAAAACGGCGAGTCCCCCCGCCGCCGTTTCTGGCGCCTTCCGCCTGCGATTCTGCCCCGTGTTGCACTGCATCTCTTATAACGCGTTTCGGCCGGCGCACGCGGGGGAGCCTGAGAGGCTCCACCCGCGTACGCGGCCGATTCAAGAGACCGCCTTCGGTTCGAGCGCGACTGACCGACTACTGGATGCGCACCGAGAAACCCACGCCCGCGGTCGAACTGCCGCCTGCGAGGATGTCACCCGTGAACAGCCAGCGCACGTTCGTCACGTTCGCGT
>DASTOO010000208.1:0-6849 GCA_035762505.1 Candidatus Krumholzibacteriia bacterium | reverse complement strand
GTCGACACCACGGTGGCGATCGCGTTGGCGGAATCGTTCCAGCCGTTGCTGATGTCGAAGAGGATCGCGAGAATGATCGTTAGGGCGACGATCTCAAGCATGCTTCAGCACGACTGACTCGATGGTGTTGGCGACGTCCTCGCACTTGTCGGTGGCCAGCTCGAGGTGCTCGAGGATTTCCTTCCACTTGATGATGAGGATGGGGTCGGTTTCGTTGGTGAAGAGATCCGCGATCGTCTCGCGGAAGATGCGATCCGCCTCGTTCTCGAGGCGGTTGATCTCGATACAGCTCTCCAGCGCCGCGGCGTACTTCTTGCGCCGCAGCTCCTGCATGGCGCGGTGGACCACCTGGGTGTTCTCATGGAGGGACTTCGCCAGCGCGGTGGCGCCGGGACGCCCCGCGGGGACCTTGAAGAGCGCCACGCGGTCGCCGGCGGCCCACAGGAAATCCAGCACGTCGTCCAGTGTGGTTGCGAGCGCGTGGATGTCCTCGCGATCGATCGGCGTCACGAACGTCTGCCCGAGCTGCTTCATGGTCTCGTGGGTCAGGTCGTCGTTGTCGTGCTCGATGTCGTGGATGCGCGCGATGTGCGCGTCGATGTTCTCGAACGTCTCGAACAGCTCGACCAGGATGGTCGATGCCTCGATGATGTTGCGACCGGCCTTTTCGAATCCCGCGAAAAAGTCGGCTTCTTTGGGAAAGAACCGGATCGCCATTTGACCGAACCCTCCTGGCACCGGTGATATGTGGAGATGCCCAGACCGGGCCGCATTATACCGGCCCGTCCGTCCCGCGCGCAACCCACCTGACGGTGATACCCTCGAAGAAAGCGACCGGGCCGGATGAAACCGGCCCGGTCGTTTGAGGTGGAACACCCGTTATTTCAGCAGAACCGCCTTTTGAACGAAGCGCTGATCGACCGTCTGCATCCGGATCATATAGACCCCGGAAGCCACGGGCTCGTCGCGCGTGTCGCGGCCGTTCCAGGTCACGGTTTGCACGCCGGCGGGACGCGACTCGTCCACCAGCGTCGTGACCCGCGAGCCTGTCACGTCGAACACGTCGATCCGCACGTGCTGGCGTGAGGCCAGCGAGTAACGGATGGTGGTGGTCGGATTGAACGGGTTCGGGTACGCGGGCAGCAGCTCGGTCCGCGTCGGCGGCCCGCCGCCGGCCCCGGTCGGCACGACATCGATCCCGATGACGTCGCTGACCATGGCCACCGGCGCATTGCGGCCCTGCGCCACCCACGCGTTGTACAGGTCGAGACCGGCCGTGTTGGTGACGTTCGCGTCGCGCAGGAACTCGATGTACTCCTTCGAGGTGGTCTGGTAGTACAGCTTCACCTCGGCGTAACGAACCTCGGTCGGCATCGTGTACGTGGTCTCGTCCCAGTACTGGCCGTCCGCGTACGAGTACGCCACCGGCGGCGACTGGACCGTCGTGAAGTTCGCGTTGGTGAACCCGCGGGGCGGAATGCGATTGTCCGAGTATACGGTGTCGTTCAGGACGAAGTGGAACGACGGCGCCGCGGGCAGCCCCACGATGGGCGCCAGCCGCTCCGACACGCCGATCTTGATCTCGTAGATCTTCGCGTCGGCGTCGTGCGTGAGGACGCCCGTCGCCGGATCGTACGCCCCGGACTCGTAGACCAGCTCGTCGTTCTCGTCATAACCGCGAACATTCAACCAGATCCGGCGCCCTTCGGGATAGCCGGACGGCAGCTTGTGCGCGGTTTCGTTGGTCACCGTGACCGTCAGGGTCGGGTTGGGACCCGTCTGGCCCGTGGCGAGCGCCAGCGATGCCGCCAGGCGCAGCATGTTCGTGGCGCGGGCCTTGCCCGCCTGAAGCTGGGCCACGTCGACTTCGCCGGGGAAGAACGTGGGAATGATGTCCGGCACGAACGTGTTGCCGCCTGTCATGTCATGGAGCGCCAGATCGGTGCGCGTGGGCGCGCCCGGCTCGTTGCACCCGGCGCCCGTCACGTCCTGCATGTGGCAGTCCTGGCACGTCGACACGATTCCGCCCGGCTTGTTGCCGGCGAACTGCGGCGCGAAGACGCCGCCGTTGGCGTAGTCGGTCTGCGTCCACTCGCTGAATGTCCGCTCGACCGGGAACATGTTGCGCTTGTCCCCGTCCGGATGCGGCGTGTCAAACGCGTTGGGGACGTAGCGGCCCGGCGCGCCGTCATAATTGAACACGGGGTTGCTCACGTCGTGGCACGTGCCGCACAGATTCGAAGAGCGATGGAACTCCGACGCGAGGAAGGCGTGGCTCGCCTGAGCGTCGCTGTACGGTCCGCGCTTGGCCGGGTCCGGGTCCACGACGAAGCCGCCGTTGGCGTATCCGGGCGGCACCGCCTCCAGGGAGTCGAGCACCGCCACGTCCTCGATCGGGCTCACCCCGACCTGGTAGACCGGGTCCACCATGCGGTGGCAGAAGTCGCACTGCACGCCCTCGCGGTCCTTCTCCGTGACGAGACCGCCGCTCGTGTCGACCGACCGGCCCTCCAGCCAGCCACCGGGGGTATGGCACTTGATGCAGACGTCACCCACCGAGGGGGCATCCTGCTCCGCCACGGTGAGGCACGCGAGGAACAGCGGATCGCGCATCGCCTGCGCCATCATGCTGCCCTTCCACTGCGACCACGGCTCGACGATCGTGTTGTAGTTTCCGTGGCAGGTTACGCAGTTGACGTCCGGGTCCTCGAGCATCGACGCGAACGGCTGCGAACCGGGCAGGTCCATGTCGCGGAAGGTCGTGGGTGCGGCGCCCGTCGCCGCCGTGATCGTGAAAGTGGCGTCGCTCCAGTCGGACCCGTAGTTGCCCGCGCTGTCCTTGGCGACCACGCGGATGAGCGACTGCGAGCCGGGACGATTGGGGACGAACCAGTTGAACGTCCCGTCATTGGCTTCGGCAAAGGAGAGGGGTTTGAAGCTCAGGCCACCATCGTCGGAGAAATAGAGGGTGACGCTCTCGACGCCGCTCGCGTCCGTCGCCGTCCACGTCACCGGGATGGTGGCGTTGGCGGCGTACGTTCCCCCGCCGTTGGGCGAGAGCACCGTGATCGACGGCGGCGTGGTGTCGGCGCCACCGGTCGGCGTGAGGTACGGCGTGATCTCGGCGAGACTCACATTCGACGTGCTCCCCTCGTTGCCGGACTTGAGACCGGGGAACGTGGGGGTATTGCTGAACAGGGCGCTCGTGATCTCAACCAGGCTCGTGTAGCCGTCGTTGTCCGCGTCGACATTCTCCAGGGACTGGATCGCCGCCACGTTGTTCGCATACTGCCCCGAGGCGATCGCGACTTCCACCCCGGCGCCGTACGCGTTGCGCGGGCCGCCACCGTCGAAATCAAAGTGACAGACGCCGCAGTGGCCGGCGTTGCTGGGAAGAGTATCGAGCCGCGTGCCGACCGCGGCCGGGTAAGCGGTGAAGAAAGCGGTGCGGATGGGGTTGCGGGAAAGCGCGTCGGGCGGCGCGAGGGAGAGAAGGATGGCCGCGATACATGTCACGGCTGTGATGCCCGAGGTGGTTCTCATGGGTGCCTCCTCGGCGGCCGCGGCATGCGGCCGCGAGTATCGTATGAAATTTCGGTGCAGGCCAGAAAATCGGCGGGCCGACGACCCGTAGAAGGGTGCCGGCCCGCGTCATGCGCCAGCGGAGGTGGCCGCATTTTCCCCCACTGAACGCGACTAAGCGCCACTTAAAGAGCGCTTTTCGTGCGCGTCGGTCCGCCTCACCGCCCCACAACCCGTCTCCTCTGGACTCGACGCAGATCCCCTTAGCCGGCCCAACCACTCCGAAAAGCCGCCGACAAGAGGAAGATACACAAGAACGGGAGTTTTGTCTCTTTTTTTCTCAAGCTTTGGAAAAATTCTCTAACCAGTTGATTTTTCATCGGGTTCCGCTATAATGTCGCCACGTTCCCGCGGGTATCCCGAGCCCCCGGGCAGTCCCAGACAGCCAGCAAGGAGTCAAGATGAGCATTCGAAGGACAGGCCCGGCCGTGCGGACGCTGGCGGTAGTGACCGCCGCGCTGTGCGTCGCCACCGGCTGCAACAAGAAATCCGAACCCGCAGACGAGGGCGCTGCCGAGATGGGCTTCCACCACATTCCCCCGGACAGCCTGAAGTACCAGCTGTCGCGCTTTGCACCGGTCGACATCTCGTACGACGCCTCCATCCTCTCCGCCGCGGAGAAGGACGCGCTCGCGAAACTCGTCGAAGCGGCGCGCATCATGGACGAAATCTTCCTGCGCCAGGTGTGGGGCGGCAACATCACGATGCGCGACGAGTTACGGGCCGCCGCCGGGAAGGCCGGCTCCCCGTCGCTCGCGAGCGACCTCTATCATTTCTTCCGCATCAACGCGGGGCCGTGGATCCGTCTCGATCACGATCGCCCCGCCATCGGCACGATGCCGAAGCCGGCCGGCGCGGGCTACTATCCCGAGGACATGACCCGGGAGGAGTTCGAGTCGTTCGTCGCCGCACACCCCGATCAGAAGGACGCGCTCACCGGTTACTTCACCCGCGTGGAGCGCGCCGAGGACGGCGGCTTCCGGGCCGTCCCCTACAGCGAGGCGTACGGGCCGCTGCTCGACGACGCCACGCGCCTCCTGAGCGAGACCGCCGACATCCTCTCCGGCGACGAGGCGAAGGCGCAGTTCGCGAAGGGCGTCGACTACACGACGCTCGCGGCGTTCCTGCGCAGTCGCGCCGCCGCGTTCCAGTCCGACGACTACTTCCAGAGCGACATGGACTGGATGGACGTCCGCGACAACATCCTCGACGTCACCATCGGCCCCTACGAGGTGTACGAGGACGGCCTGTTCGCGTACAAGGCCGCGTTCGAGGCCATCATCGGCATCCGCAGCCCCGCAGACAGCAAGCGGCTCATGGAGCTGAAGAACTTCCTCCCGGCGATGGAGCGTAATCTCCCCATCCCGAACGAGATGAAGAACATGAACCGCGGCACGGATTCGCCCATCGCGGTCATCGACGTGGTGCACGCGGGCGGCGACATCAAGGCCGGCGTGCACGCCATCGCCTACAACCTCCCCAACGACGAGCGCGTGCGCGAGGCGAAGGGCTCCAAGAAGGTCATGCTGAAGAACATCTCGCGCGCCAAGTACGACAAGATCCTGGTGCCGATCGCGAACCTCGTGCTGGATCCGTCGCACATGGACCAGGTGAACTTCGAGAGCTACTTCGGGTTCGTGCTGCTCCACGAGCTGGCCCACGGCCTGGGACCCGGCACGATCACGCTGCCCGACGGCAAGAAGACCACCGTCAACCAGGCGCTGCAGACGCTGTACTCCCCGCTCGAAGAGTGCAAGGCGGACGTGATGGGGATGTACAACGCGGAGTTCCTCGCGCGGAAGAGCCACCTGACGCAGGACGAACTCAATCGCATGTACATCGTGTTCCTCCCCGGCCTCTTCCGCTCGGTTCGATTCGGGCTGCACGAGGCGCACGGCAAGGGGAACATGATCCAGTACAACTGGTTCAAGGACCAGGGCGCCATCGTGCACGATCCGGCGACGGACCGCTACACGGTGGTGCTGGAGAAGATGCCGGAGGCGGCCCGCACGCTGACCCGCGAGCTCTGCCTCATCCAGGCCAACGGCGACTACGCGGCCGCCGAAGCGTTCCTGGAGAAGTGGGGCACGGTTCCGCCGGAGCTGGACCGCATCGTCGGCAAGCTGGGTAACATTCCGACGGACGTCGAACCGCTGTACGACCGGCCAACGTCGTAGGCGTCCCAGGCTGATATCGTCCGGGCGGGCGGCCGGGGTCGGGCACCCCGGTCGCATCCCCCGGGGCTCGTTGAACGTGGCGAAGAAGAAACCCAGGAAGACTCCGCCCCCGCCTCCGGACGCCGGCCGCCCAGAGGGCGACGCCGCAACACCGGTCGACGGGCACGGGCACACGGGCCTCATCGTTGCCGTCACCGCGGCCACGGCGGCCCGCGTCGCCGGCTCGGCGTTCCTCCCCGACGTCCGTTTGTGGGGCATCAACCACCTCGCCTTCCTTCCCATTCCCACCCGTGTCGGGCTGATCGCGCTGATCGCGCTGGCCTTCTTCCCCCCGATCGCGCGTGGGCTCTACCGCGCCGCAATCGCCGCGCTGGAGCGCGCCGCGGCGGCGCGCCGCCAGCCGGGAGCCATGGTGACGCTCGCCGCCATCGCCGTCGCTTCGACGGTGATGTTCTACGGGTTCCGCTCCGCCACCAATCTCCTCGGCGACGGGCAGCTCATCCTGCAGTCGTTCGAAGCGGCCGAGGAGGGCCACGATCAGGTGATCATGCGCAGCGCCGGCGCTATCGTCGCCGAGGAGGCCATCGCGCCCGGCGCGACGCTCCTCTACTACGGCGCCATCCAGACGCTCAAGCCGTTCAAGCGCACGACGGTGGAGAGCATGCGCCTCCTGAACTGCGCGCTGGGCGGCCTGTTCGTGTTCGTCGTGCTGCTCGCGTCGGCGAGCCGGGCGCCGGGGCGCGAGACGCGGCTGTGGCTGGTGATACTCGGGTTCTTCTCGAGCTCGATAATGCTGTTCTTCGGCTACATCGAGAACTACACCGCACCGCTGTTCTTCCTGCTCCTGTACGTGATCGCGGCGTTTCGCGGCCTGCACCGCATGGGCTCGCCCTGGCTCGCGGCCATTCCGCTGGCGTGCGCGATCTACGCGCACATCCAGTGCGTGCTCTTCGTCCCGTCCTTCGTGTATCTCATCCTGTGGACGAAGCGGCGCGGCCTGCGCGATCTCATGCTGCGCCGCTGGATGCCCGTGTTCACCGCGGCGGCGGTCGCCGTCGTGATCGCGGCGACGCTGTACCCGCCGGTACGG
>DASTOO010000207.1:0-12704 GCA_035762505.1 Candidatus Krumholzibacteriia bacterium | reverse complement strand
TACTCGAAGGCCTTCTCCGCGATGCGCGCCACGACTTCGCCGCCCGGGCCGCCCGTCAGCGTCGCCTCGTGCAGCACGATCACCTTGCTCGTCTTCTTCGCCGTGGCGAGGATCGCGTCCTCGTCCACCGGGAGGATCGTGCGCAGGTCGAGCACCTCGACGTCGACGCCTTCCTTTGCGAGCTCCTCCGCCGCCTCGAGCGCCTTGTAGACCATGGCGCCCCAGGTGATGATGGAGAGATCCTCGCCCTCACGGCGTAGCTGCGCCTTTCCGATCGGCACCACGAAGTCCTCCGCGGGGAGGTCCTCCTTCACGCGCCGGTAGAGGAACTTGTGCTCGAAGTAGAGCACCGGATCCGGGTCGCGGATAGCCGCCTTGATGAGCCCCTTGGCGTCGTACGCCGTGGACGGGCACACGATCTTGAGGCCCGGCACGTTGAAGAAGTACGACTCCACGTTCTGGGAATGAAAGGGGCCGCCGTGGACGCCGCCGCCGCACGGCCCGCGCACCACGATGGGAACGCCCGCGCCCCAGCGATAGCGGCACTTGGCCGCGAAGTTGATGATCTGGTCGAAGGCGCAGGAGATGAAGTCGATGAACTGCATCTCGCACACCGGCCGCATGCCGACCAGCGACGCCCCGATGGCCGCGCCGACGATGGCCGACTCCGAGATGGGCGTGTCGATGACGCGCATGGGACCGAACCGGTCGAGCATGCCCTTCGTCACCTTGAAGGCGCCGCCGTACTGCCCGACGTCCTCGCCGAGGATGAAGACGGACTCGTCCTTCTCCATTTCCTCCCAGATGCCTTCCTTGATGGCATCGATATAGGTCGTGACTGCCATGCACTCTCCTCGTTGCTGTCGTCCGCCTAGCCTTCGAAGTAAACGTCCCGGGTGACCTCATTCGGCGCCGGGAAGGGCTGCTTCTCGGCCCAATCCACCGCGTCGTCGATCATGAGCGCGCACTCCCGCTGCATTTCCTCGATGCGCTGCTCCGTGAGCGTTCCCTCGTCGACGAGGTGCTTCTCGAAGCGAAGGATCGGGTCCTTGCGCTTCCACTCCTCGAACAGCTCCGGCGGGACGTAGCCCGCGTCGTCGTGCGCCGAGTGCCCCGTCATGCGGAAGGTCTTGTACTCGACGATCGACGGCCCCTCGCCGGCGCGCGCGCGATCGATGGCGCGCTTGGCCGAATCGTACACGGCGAGGATGTCGTTGCCGTCCACGATCTCGCCGGGAATGCCGTAGCCGGGCGCGCGCATCGCGACGTCGGCCACCGCCATCTGCAGCTCCAGCGGCGTGGAGTACGCGTAGGCGTTGTTGTTGATGAAGAACACCACGGGGAGCTTGTGGATCGAGGCGAAGTTGATGCCCTCGTGCCAGTCGCCGCGCGAGGTCGCGCCCTCGCCGTTGTAGCACAGCGCCACCCGCTTCTCGCCGCGCTGCCGGAAAGCGAGGGCGGCGCCGGCCGCCACCGGCACGTTGTCGCCCAGGTGGCTCACGAAGGCGATGACGTTGTGGTTCATGTCGCCCATGTGCATGTTGCCGTCGCGCCCGCGCGTGAGGCCCGTGCGCCGGCCCATGTACTGGGCGATGATGCGGCGCGCCGTGACGCCGCGCATGAGGAAGACGCCCATGTCGCGGTGCGACGGCGCCACCACGTCGTCCTTCTCCATGTGGATGGCGGTGCCGACGGAAATGGCCTCCTGGCCGCGGCCGACGTACACGCCGCCCACGATGCGGCCCTGGCGATAGAGCTTGCGCTCGATGCGGTCCTCGATCTCGCGCGTCAGCTTCATGAAATGAAGCATGTCGAGCTTGGCCTTCTCGTCGGGCGCGTGCGCAAGGCGCGACTTCTTCGCCGACATCGTCGGTCGTTCAACCATAGACATTCTCCCTGGCGATGGATGGGTCGGGGAACGGAGCGGCCAGCGCCTCGTTCGCAGCGTCCTCCAGTATAGCAGCAATCTTTGCGTCGATGTCCCGGATCTCCTGTTCCGACGCCACCACGCCGTGCGCGAGGAGGAAGCGCCGGTAGGCGTCGATCGGATCCTTCTTCTCCCACCGCGCGAGGAGCTCGCGGGGCACGTAGCCGGCGTCGTCGTGCTCGGCGTGACCCTTGCGGCGGAAGGTCTTCGCCTCGATCATCACCGGGCCGCCTCCGGCGACGCAGCGAACCCGCGCGCGGCGGACGGCGTCGAGCATGGCCAGCACGTTGTTGCCGTCCACCGTCTCGCCGTGCGCGCCGTAGCCCGGCGCGCGCACCGCGAGGTCCTCCACGTTGGCCTGCAGCGACGTCGGCGTGGAGTACGCGTAGCCGTTGTTCTCCACGATCAGGATGAAGGGGAGACGGTGCACGCCCGCGAAGTTCATTCCCTCGTGGAAGTCGGTCGTGCTCATGCCGCCGTCGCCGATGTAGGTGAGCGCCACGTTGCGCTTGCCCGTCATCTTCATTTCCAGCGCGATGCCGGCCAGAACCGGGATCAGCGCCCCCACCACACTGATGGGCGCGATCAGTCCGCGCTCCACCCAGCCGAAGTGGACGTTGAGATCCTTGCCCTGCGTGGGACCGATGGAGCGCGCGCAGTACTGCGCCATGACGTCGACCGGCTTGACGCCGCGCACCATGAGCGCGCCGAGGTTCCGGATCATGGGCCCGAGGAAGTCGCCGCGCTCGAGCGCGTAGGCGCTGCCCACCGAGCATGCCTCCTGGCCGAGGCTCGAATACAGCCCGCCCACCACCTTGTTCTGGCGGTAGAGTATCCCCAGGCGCTCCTCGAGCTTCCGGTTGAGCGCCATGAAGTAGTAGAGCTCGAGGAAACCGGTGCGGTCGAGCGACAGGCCCGCCGGCGCGGAGACCGAATACGTATCAGACGTGGATGGCTTCGCCATAGACGCCGTGCGCCGCCTCCAGCATCGCCTCCGCCAGGGTGGGATGCGCGTGAACCGTGTTTGCGATCTCTTCCACCGTCGTCTCGAGCTTGCGGCCCAGGACCCCCTCCGCTATGAGCTCGGTCGCCCGCGGCCCGATGATGTGGACGCCGAGCACTTCGTCGTAGCGCTTGTCCGCGACGATCTTCACGAAGCCGGACGTGTCGCCGAGGATCATCGCCTTGCCGAGCGCAGAGAACGGGAACTTGCCCACGGCCACGTCGTAGCCCTGCTCGCGCGCCGCCCGCTCGGTGAGGCCGACGCTCGCCACCTCGGGGTGCGAGTACGTGCAGTTCGGGACGGTGAGATAGTCGATGGGCTGGACGTGCTTGCCGGCGATGTGGTCGACGGCGATGATGCCCTCGCGCGACGCCACATGCGCGAGCGCCGGTGTCGCAATCACGTCGCCGATGGCGTAGACGCCCGGCACGTTGGTGCGCATATACTCGTCGACCGCGACGAAGCGCCCGTTCATCCCGACGCCCGCCGCCTCGTGCTTCAGCCCCTCCAGCACGGGACGCCGTCCGGTCGCGATCAATACCTTCGCCACGTTCAGGGAGGAGATGCCGTCACCCTTCTTGAGAGAGAGGGCGACACCGCCCGCGGCCGGCTTCACCTCCGTGACCTCGGTGCCGGTGTAGCACGCCATGCCGCGGCTCTTGAGCGACCGCTCGAGCTGCTGGGAACACTCCTCGTCTTCGATGGGGAGGAGCCGCGGGAGCAGCTCGATCAGGTGCACCTTCGATCCGAAGGACTGAAACACCGATGCGAATTCGGTGCCGACCGCCCCCGAGCCGATCACGGCCATGCTCTCGGGGACCTCCTCCATCCGGAGCACCATGTCGCTGTCGACGACCGCCGTGCCGTCGGGCTTGATGTGGGGAAGGTAGGCCGGCACGGAGCCGGTCGCGATGATGACGTTCTTCGCGCGAATGGTCTCCGCGTCCTTGCCGCCTTCGATGCGGATCGTGCGGGCGTCGACGAAGCTCCCCACGCCGGTGAACGCCTCCACCTTCCGCCTTCTGACGAGGAACGCGACACCCTTCGCCAGCTTGTCGACAATCGCCTGCTTGCGCGCGTGGACCTTCGCGATGTCCAGGGTCGCGCCCTGGACGAGGATGCCCTGCTCGCCGGACGTGCGGATCTCGTCGAAGAGCTCGGCCGTGTGGAGGAGCGCCTTGGTGGGAATACACCCGCGGTGCAGGCACGTGCCCCCCAGGAACGGGTCCTTCTCGATGAGGGCCGTCTTCAGGCCCAGCATGCCGGCGCGGATCGCGGCGACGTAGCCGCCGGGGCCACTGCCGATGATGGCAACGTCGAACTCTTTCAAGAACGAACTCCTCTCAGGCGGCCTGCCGGCCGCATGCCGGACAAACCCCGGCGGAACTCGGATTGGCGGATGGATTGTGGGACTGGCGCGGCCGGCGGCCGTTCGGACGGGTGCATGATACGGTGGGGTCGGTTTGGGCGCAAGCGAAAGGTCCGGGCCGCCGGCCCGCACCGGTCAGCGGTAATTGGAGGGGGAATCGCCGATGGCGATGATCGAGCAGGCGAGGATGGGGGAGAGGCCGAGTTCCCCGGCCCGGGCGACGACGGCGTCGTCTTCGCTGCCCGGGTTCAGGAAAAGCTGGCCCGGACCCTTGCGTGCGATTGCGGGGAGGACCTGGATCGTGATCGCCGGCGGCAGATAGACGAGTGTCGCGTCCAGGTCGACCGGTAAGTCGGTGATGGAGCGAAAGACCGGCAGGCCCTCGATGACCGTCTCGCGCAGGTTGACCGGGAAAACGGAATGGCCGTGCGCGAGATACGCGCGCACGGCCTTGTTTCCGAACTTCGCGTGATTGTTGGAGGCGCCGATTACGGCGACGTTCACTTCGATGCCCCGCCGTCGGCGGACGCGAGGAACGTGGGGTGATGGAGCTTCTGCCCGTCCGCTAGGCCGTACGGCCCGGTGACGACCATCGTCCGCCGGCCGAAGGCGCGCGCCGCGTCGAGGTTCTCGAACCAGATGTCCGCCCGGCGCTCCCAGCGGCTGTTCATCGAATCCTCGACCACGAAGTCGCCCACGCCCGAAATATGAATGATATCCCCGAACCTGAACGGGGCATCGGGCGTGTACCGGCGCAGGAGGTCACGCGAGAGCGCGATGACGCCCGGCCGGGTGCGGGTATTGGCCGCCGTAATGAACGGCGTGTCGTCGGTCTCGATGGCGCGGCTGGTATAGCCCGTGACCGTCACGGAGACCGCCACTTCGCGCCCGCTGACGGCGCCGTCCCACTTCCCGGCCTCGCGCTGGCGATAGTATCGCTCGAGAGAACCCTCGAGTGAGGCCACTTCGGCCACCATCCGGCCCTCCACCAGTCCGGTGCGGGCGGCGATCCGCGAGGAGCTGGCCGAGTCCGCCAGCCACAGCGCGGCCGGTAGCCCCAGCACCAGGGCCGCCATGATGGCGAGCGACTTCCCCCGCGGGGCACGGCGCGTGCCGGGCGTGAGGGAGCGGCCGACGGCCGACAACATGCGGGCGGGACCCTCGATGTAGAAGCTGAAGGCTCCGGTCCGGATCTGCCAGAGGCAGGCTGACCATGCGATTCGTCTCTTCATCGTGTGTTCCGGTCTCCAACCGGGACCCCTTCGACCACCCCTTTTTAAAGAACCGGCCCGACGGTGACCGGCGGGCCCAGGGGGTGGGGAGTCTTTTCGACCCCTCAAGGCTACCGGCCCCGGGGGAGTCGTGTCAAAGAAAATTGTCCGGTCACTGTGTGGGTTCGCGGCGTCCGTATGGCACAAACTGCTGGTGGAGCGTGACTTAGAGAGCCTGCCTTTACGCGGTCCGGAAAGATGGGGCGCCAACCTCATGGTTCCTTATAAGGTAGTCACTTCGCCGACCGCCCGGTCGGGGTGCCGGGGTATCGGCTGACCGGGTTGTCCCCGAAAAAGTCATCCCGGAAGGCCTCGGTTCGCGTGCCGGGAAAGTGCAGGTAGACAGGAACTCCGGTGGCGGGGTCCACGTGGCTCTCAAACGGCGTCGCCCCGGAGAACAGGATTTCCATTTTCCGGGCGGTCATGGACCGCGTTTCGGACTCGACCGTGACCTGGCCCGTGAATCCGGCTACCAGATCGGTAGCCAGGAAGGAGTTCGCGAAGAGAAGGCGCCAGGTCGACGGGTTGGCCGCGGCCCCCGCCTGGCGAAGCGCGAGGAGCACCTCGAGGTCCATGACCCAGTCCTCGAAGACCACGAACCCGCCGCGGTTGACCTCGGAGCGCGGGTTGCGCCGCCCCGCCCCGGGGGACTGCACCCAGCCGACGGCGGAGTCGCCGCGGAGAACGACCTCGGTGGCGGTGGCCATGCCCCCCTTCGTCCCCTCGTACGAGAATCTCCGGATCGCGAAGGTCTCGGGGTCCGCCTCGGTCCGGGACTTCAGCGCGATGACGTTGGGACCGAGTTCCACCCGTGTCGTCGACTCGAAATGGAGCGCGTTTCCCTCCCGCCGGATCTTCATCCCGGAGTGACCGACACGCACGCCGTCGACGTAAAGCGTATAGCCGATCATGGGGGGCAACGCGCCCGCTGAAGCGGGCGTGACGTGGAAGGCGGCGGCCAGCACGGCGAGTGCCAGGTGAGTGAAGTTGCGCATGTTCGATGTCAGGCAGCCCAGCGGCGCGCCGGATCAACCCTCGTTCCCGGCGCCGGAGGCGTTTGAGTATAGCACAAGCCTTTTACGCGCAGCCGGTCGCAAGGTTTCGCCCCATCCCGGCATCCGTGGTACCGACTTTGCTCGTCCGAATCGACGCCTGCGCTGGACGTGCCCGCGGACCCGCGATAGTCTCCGGGCGTGACAGGGAATCCACGAATGAACCGTTTCCCCGCGCTGATGTACCACCGCATCCTCTCCGCGCACCTTCCGGCTCCCGCTCCGGAGGAGCGGCCCTGGTCCGTTACCGCCGAAGCCTTCGCGCGCCAGTTGGACCGGCTGGCGGAATCGGGGCGGGTGGGCGTATCGATGCGCGACGTGCATGGGATGCTCGCCTCCGGCGGGCGCGTCCCCCCCGCGTGGGTGGCGCTCACCTTCGACGACGGGAACGCCAGCGACCACGCGGTGGCGCTCCCGGCGCTCGCGGCCCGCGGGTTCCGGGCGACATTCTTCGTGTGCGGCGAGCGGGTCGACGCCGCCGGGGGGCTGTCGCGGGAGGCGCTGCGGGAGATGCACGCGGCGGGCATGCACATCGGCTCGCACGCCATGACGCACCGCTTCCTCACCACCCTCGATGCGGTGGCGGAGCGGGCCGAGCTTGCGCGCTCCCGCGAGCTCCTCGAGTCCGTGGCCGGCGCTCCGGTGGACCACTTCGCCCCGCCGGGGGGGCGCTGGTCGCGGCGAACGGCGCGCACGCTGCGCGAGCTCGGCTTCGCGGCGGTCTCCACGTCGGCGTTCGGGTACAACGATGCGGCGCGCGCGCGCTTCGCGTACCGCCGGATTCCCGTCATGCTCGGGACGCCGCTCGCACGGTTCGAAGCCATCGCCCGCGGATCCCGCGCGCCGTTGCTCCCCGCCTACGCGCGCGCCGCCGCGCTCTCCACCTTGCGCGCGGTGCTGGGCGAGCGCGGGTACGCGCGCGCGCGGGCGGCGCGCCCGGGTGGTGCGTCGTGACGACACTGTTCTTCGTGAGCGTGGCCGTCGTCCTGTACGCGTACGTGATCTACCCGACGGTGATCGTGGTGTGGGCGAATCTCTTTCCCCGTCGCGTGGAGAAAAGGTACCGCCAGGTGCCGGTGAGTGTCGTCATCGCGGCGCGCAACGAGGAGGCCAACATCACCGCGCGTCTCGAGAATCTCCTGGCGCAGGAGTACCCGCTGGCGCTCCTCGAGATCATCGTCGTTTCGGACGGCTCGACCGATCGCACCGCGGAGCTGGCGCGCCTCTTCACGACGCGCGGGGTCAAGGTGATCGAGTGCTCGGCGCCGGTGGGCAAGGCCGCGGCGCTCAACATCGGCGTGGCGAGCGCGTCGCACGGGATCATCGTGTTCGGCGACGCGCGCCAGCGTTTCAGTCCCAATGCGATCGCCGAGCTGATCAGCGCGTTCCACGACGATCGCGTGGGCGCGGTGAGCGGCGAGCTGATTCTCCTGCGCGGGGACGATGCCAGCGACGTCCACGACGGCGTGGGTCTCTACTGGAAGTACGAGAAGCTCATCCGGCGCAGCGAGAGCGCCGTCGGCTCGGTGGTGGGCGCCACCGGCTCCATCTACGCGGTGCGGCGCAACCTGTTCGTGCCGCTCGCGCCGCACACGCTGCTCGACGATTTCCTGGTCCCGATGCGGATCGTGCTCGCCGGTTACCGGGTCGTCTTCATTCGCGCCGCGCGCGCCTTCGACCTCACCTCCTCCACCGCCGCACGCGAGTTCTCCCGCAAGGTCCGCACCCTGGCCGGGAACTACCAGGCGATGATGCTCGAGCCGCGGCTCCTGAGCCTGCGCGCCAACCCGGTGTTGTTCCAGTTCGTCTCGCACAAGGTGTTGCGCCTGCTCGTGCCGTACTTCTGCATCGCCGCGTGGGTCACGAGCGCGCTCCTGCCGGGACCGTTCTTCGCGGCGGCGTTCGCGCTGCAGACGCTCTTCTACATGCTGGGAATCCTGAACCTGACGCCGCTGCGCAGCGCGCGCGGGGCGGGGCTGTTCCGCGTGCCGTGGACGTTCATCGTGCTGAACGCGGCCGCGGTGATGGGATTGTGGGTGTTCCTGACCCGGCAGGAGAGAATGGTCTGGCGCAAGGGGTGAGGTGCCGTCAGGCGCCCGCCATGCCTTCCAGGAAGCGCACCAGGAGATCCACGCCGTAGCCCGTCGCGCCGCGCGTCTGGTAGGAGGGGCCGCCGCCGTCGTTCCAGCTCGGGCCCGCAATGTCGACGTGCACCCACGGCGTCGACTCCGCGAATACGCCGACCAGGGCGCCTCCCGTTATCGGGGACGCGCCGCGTCCCGCGTGGTTCTTGTAGTCCGCGATCTCGCCCTTGACCAGATCGAAGAAGCGCTCGTCCAGCGGGAGCGGCCACACCGGCTCGCCGGCGGCGAGCCCCGCCGCCCGCATTGCGTCGATGCGGGCGGGTGCATTCCCCATGATCGGCGCGACACGCGTGCCGAGGGCGATTACGGCTCCTCCGGTCAGCGTGGCGATGTCCACGATCGTATCCGGCCGGTAATGCGCGCGCGCGTACGCGACGGCGTCGGCGAGGATGAGACGCCCCTCGGCGTCGGTCGTGTACACCTCGACCGTCTTGCCGGAGCACATTGTCAGGACGTCGCCGGGTCGGAACGCGGCACCGCCGGGCATGTTCTCCACGCAGGGAACCAGCGCCACCACCCGCAGGGGTAGTCCAAGCGAAGCGCACGCGCATATCGCGGCCACGGTCGCCGCGCCGCCGGCCATGTCGGACTTCATTTCGTGCATCTTCTCCCACGGCTTGATCGAGATGCCGCCGGAGTCGAACGTGACGCCCTTGCCGACGAGGCAGACGAGCGGCAGCTTCGCCTTGTCCATGTTGTACTGCATGACCACGAAGCGCGGCTCTTCGCGGCTGCCGACCGCGACGGCGAGCACGCCGCCCATCCCGGCCTTCTCGATCTCGCGCCGCCCCCACGCCCGGCAGGTGACACCGTGGCGGGCGCACAGCTCGCGGCTGGATGCGGCGAACCCGCCCGGCGTCATGCGATTGGCCGGGGCGTTCACCCAGTCCCGGACATCGATGATGAGGCCGCTGACGAGGCGCGCGCGCCGTACGACCGCGGAAAAAGCGCGCGCGGGGCGGCTGGTGACGAGCGACACCCGCCGCAGCGGCGCCGCGGTCCGCTTCCCGACCGAGAACGAGTAACCGGCGAGGAGCATCCCCTTGAGGGTCGCGTGTGCGACATCGCCCTCGGGAAGCGCCACGTCGAGAACCGGATCCAGATGGATCGCGGCGGACGCTGCGCGCACGCCGTTGAGCGCGGCGGCGGCCGAGCCCGCGGCATCGGCGATGTCTTCGGCGCCGGCCGCCTCGCGCCGGCCCAGTCCGAGGAGCAGCAGGTGGATCAACTTCTTGTCGCGAAGAACGGAGGCGATGCGCGTCTCTCCGCGCCGGCCGGAGAACCCGGCGGCGAACAGAGCGGTGGCGGCGTCCGCGAGCGCGCGATCGGAAGGGAGGGCCGGCAGCGCGCGCTCACCCGCGAAGAGGGGGATCACCACGGCCTCTTCGCGCAGCGGACCGCCGGGCGTTCGAACGGAGATGCTCCGGATCATGAAAGCCCTCTCTGGACGGTCCCCGGGGCCGACGACATCAGAATGCCCAGACCACGCCCAGCGTCGCGTAAAAACCCGTGTAGTCGACCACGAAACTGATCTGTTCCGGGTCGCCGCTCTCGTTCGGCGTATCGAGCTGGTCGAACCGGCTCTCGAGGAGCTGGACGCGCCCCTCGGTGGATATGCCCCACCGGTTGTTCACATAGTAGATCGCCCCGAACACGGCGTGAACGCCCGCGCTGAAGTCCCACTCGCTGAGGTCGATTGGCTCGCCGTACGGCGCGCCCGTCTCCGCCCTCACGCGTGTCTCCGTGAATGTCTGGTGCGGAAAGCCGAAGGTGAAGCCTCCCCCCAGGTACGTCTGGAATTCCTTCACCGAGGCGTCGGCGAAGTAGTATACGGCCGAAGCCTCCAGCGCGAAGAGATCGACCGCGAACTCGCGGGAGTAGTCGAGCTCGGGGAGGACGGTGTCCGGAGGGGCAAACTCGGACGGTACCATGTTTCCCTGGTCGGTCGAGCTGAGCCGGGCGTAGCTCGCGTTCAGCCGGACGCCGAATCGCGGGTGGGGCTTGTACATGTATGCCCCTTCGATCGCGAGCCCGTTTCCGAAGTCCTCGTAGATGTTCTCGAAAGGAGGCCGGACCCGCCGGTCGAGGAACGACAGCATCTCCTCGTTGTTCGCCTCACCCAGCAACCCGACGCGGAGGAACAGCGCGGATTGCGGGACCGGGCCGTAGTACTTATGGGGTTTGAGGATCGGCTCGGCGCTGGCGAGCGACGCACACATGATCATGGCCGCGCAGACGAGCGCGGTCGCCGGTCGAAACATCAAAGGCCTCCCGGGAAACAGGCTTGGGGAATCCACTTTAAATAGTCGGAATCCGTTGCAAAGTCAACTCGTTGTTTGTATCGTTGCCGGCGCCGGAATGGGCGCAATTCCATGTCGCCTCGCGCGTTGCCTCCCCCCGTGGCGGCGGCCGGCCGCGGGAGACCGGGGGTGGGAAGGTCCGGTTTGAAGAAGATCCTCTTCGTTTGTTCAGGAAACACGTGTCGGAGTCCCCTCGCCGAGGTGATCGCGCGGCAGGTGCTCGCCGGTGCCAGGGTCGCGGTGTCGTCCGCGGGGTCTTCCGCGATGGACGGCAGTCCCGCGTCGCCGCACTCGATCGAAGTGGCGGCGGCCAACGGGCTCGATCTCTCCGGCCACCGGTCGCGCCTCCTGAACGCGTCGATGGTGCGCGACGCCGACCTCATCGTCACCATGGGGGCGCGTCACCGTGAGACGGTGGGCGTGATCGACGCCGATGCGCTCGAGTACACCTTCCTCCTCACGAATTTCTCGGATCGCCACCACGGCGACATCCCCGATCCGATCGGAGGCCCGCTGGAGACGTACGCGTCGACCTGCGCCGTGATCCGCGAGTGCGTCGAATCGATGGCCGCGCACCTGCCGCGGTTCGACGGATGGAAGCCCGCCGCCCGGGGACGGAAGGAGCGATCGTGAATCCCATGGATCGCTCGCTCGCCGTGGTGGACCCGGAGATCGCGGCCGCCATTCGCGCCGAAGCGGCGCGCCAGCACGGCACGCTGGAGATGATCGCCTCGGAGAACTTCGTGAGCCCGGCGGTCCTCGCGGCGATGGGCTCCGTGATGACCAACAAGTACGCGGAGGGTTATCCCGGCAAGCGCTACTACGGCGGCTGCGAGGAGGTCGACAAGGCGGAGGAGCTTGCCCGCACCCGGGCGCAGGCGCTCTTCGCGGCCGAGCACGCCAACGTCCAGCCCCATTCGGGCAGCCAGGCCAACATGTCGGCCTACTTCGCGTTTCTCAAGCCGGGCGATAAGATCATGGGCCTGTCGCTGTCCCACGGCGGCCACCTCACCCACGGGCACCCCGTGAACTTCTCGGGGATGTTCTTCCAGGTCGCGGCCTACGAGGTCGACCGCGAGACGCGCACGATCAACTACGACGCGCTGCGCGCGCAGGCCCTCTCCGAGCGCCCGAAGATGCTCGTCGCGGGCGCGAGCGCCTACGCGCGCACGTGGGACTTTCCGCGGCTGCGCGCCATCTGCGACGAGTCTGGCTGCCTGCTCATGGTCGACATGGCGCACTTCGCCGGCCTGGTCGCGGCCGGCTTTCATCCGAGTCCCGTGCCGTATGCCGACGTGGTGACGAGCACGACGCACAAGACGCTGCGCGGCCCGCGCGGAGGATTCGTGCTGACGCCGGGACGGGGCGCCGAAGCCGTCGACAAGATCACCTTCCCGGGGATGCAGGGCGGGCCCTTCATGCACATCATCGCGGCCAAGGCGGTGTGCTTCCGCGAGGCGATGTCGGACGACTTCAAGGTCTACCAGCGCCAGGTGGTCGCGAACGCGCGCGCGCTGGCCGCGCGCTTCATCGAACTGGGTTTCGACGTGGTCTCGGGCGGGACCGACACGCACCTGTTCCTGCTGGACCTCACCGCGCGCAACCTGAGCGGAAAGAAGGCGGAAGCGGCGCTCGAGG
>DASTOO010000206.1:0-8044 GCA_035762505.1 Candidatus Krumholzibacteriia bacterium | reverse complement strand
GGGCGCAATTACGTGATCGGTGACTCGCTGGCCCGCTTCAAGATGATGGAGGGCCGCGAGGTGCTGGCGCCGATGGGCTGGGACGCGTTCGGGCTCCCCGCGGAGAACGCCGCCATCCAGCGCGACATCCATCCTGCCACGTGGACGCGCGACAACATCGCGCGCATGAAGCAGCAATTCCACCGCTGGGGCGTGGTCTACGACTGGACCCGGGAGGTCACCTCCTGCGAGCCGGCGTACTACCGCTGGACGCAGTGGCTCTTCCTGCAGCTCTATGACGCGGGCCTCGCCTACCGGCAGGCGGCCTCGGTCAACTGGTGCCCGAGGGATCGCACCGTGCTCGCGAACGAGCAGGTGGTGGACGGCGCGTGCGAGCGGTGCGGGACGCCCATCGAGGAGCGCCACCTGGAGCAGTGGTTCTTCCGCATCACGGCCTTCGCCGACCGCCTGCTGGACGACCTCGCGACGCTCGCCGACTGGCCGGAGCGCGTGGCCACGATGCAGCGCAACTGGATCGACCGCAGCGAGGGCGTCGAGCTCGAGTTCGAGATCGCTGGCACCGGCCGCGGCGTGCGTTGCTTCACGACGCGCCCCGACACCGTGTTCGGCGCCACCTTCCTCGTCCTGTCGCCGGAGCACCCCGAGGTGGAGGCGCTGATCGCCGGCCGCGCGCGCGAGAAGGAAATGCGCGAAGCCGTCGCGCGCTTCACGGCGCAGCGGCTGAGCGGCAAGGCCCGCACCGAGCCCGGCCGCGACGGCGTCTTCCTGGACGCGTACGCGGTCAATCCGTTCACGAAGGAGAACATCCCCATCTGGATCGCGCCCTACGTGCTGATGGAGTACGGCACGGGCGCGATCATGGCGGTGCCGGCGCACGACCAGCGCGACTTCGAGTTCGCGACGCGTTACGGCCTCACCATCCGCGAGGTGATCCGACCCGCCGGTGCGGACACGACGCTGCCGCGCTCGTCCTATTCCGGCGACGGCACGCTGGTGAACAGCGGCGAGTACGACGGGCTCGCGCAGAACGAGGCGTTCGAGCGTATCGCAGCGGCGGTGGAGCGGGAGGGAAGGGGGAAGCGGCGCGTCAACTACCGGCTGCGCGACTGGTTGATCTCACGGCAGCGGTACTGGGGCGCCCCGATACCGATGATCCACTGCCCGGCCTGCGGCATCGTGCCGGTTCCGGAGAAGGACCTGCCCGTCGTGCTGCCGCACGACGTCGACTTCCGTCCGCGCGGCGACGGGAAGAGCCCGCTCGCCACGAGCGACGCCTTCCGGCGCGTGGCCTGCCCGCGCTGCGGGGGTGCCGCCGCGCGCGACACCGACACGATGGACACGTTCGTCGATTCGAGCTGGTACTTCCTGCGCTACCTGGGGCCGCGCGACGATATGCGCGCGTTTCCAAGAGACCTGTGCGACGCCTGGCTGCCGGTGGACCAGTACATCGGCGGCGTCGAGCACGCCATCCTGCACCTGCTGTACGCGCGCTTCATCACGAAATTCCTCCACGCGCGCGGACTGATCTCGTTCGATGAGCCGTTCGCGCGCCTGTTCACGCAGGGCATGGTGTGCAAGAACGGCGTCAAGATGTCGAAGATCAAGGGCAACGTGGTGCCGCCGGACACCATCATCGAGCCCATGGGCGCGGACACCATGCGCCTCTACATCCTGTTCTGCGGCCCGCCCGAGCGCGACATCGAGTGGAACGACGAGAGCGTGGAAGGCTGCTATCGTTTTCTGAATCGTGTCTGGCGCATGTATGAAGCGAATGACAGCGTTCTCGCGCGGCCCTTGCGCGGCGCGCCGCGCCCGGAGGAGCTGACCCCCGCGGAGCGCAACCTGTTCCGCAAGACGCACCAGACCATCGCGCGCGTGCTCGGGGACGTCAGCGACCATTTCCGCTTCAACACCGCCATCAGCGCGCTCATGGAGCTCTCCAACGCCATGGGCGTCTTCCTGGACGCTCCCGCCGGCGGCGAGGACGGCACCGGCCCGCACCGCGACGACGTCCTGCGCTTCGCGTTCGACGCGCTGGTGCGGCTCCTGGCGCCCATGACGCCGCATATCTGCGAGGAGCTGTGGGAGCGCACCGGTCACAGCGGGAGCATCTTCCGCATGCCCATGCCGGCTGCGGATCCGGCGCACGCCCGCGACGAGATGTTCGATCTGGTCATCCAGGTGAACAGCCGGATCCGCGCGCGCGAGTCGGTTCCGACCGGCACCGACGCCGAGCAGATGAAGACGATCGCGCTCGCGAACCCGCGCATCCGCGAAATCCTCGGAGACACGGCGCCAAAGCGCGTCGTCGTCATTCAGAACCGTCTCGTCAACATCGTGGTGTAGAGAGGCGCGTGCGGCCAGCCGGCCCGGCGGGCGCCCGCGCACATCGTCCCGGATTCGGACAAGTTAACATAATATATCTTATGCGCCATATGGTGCCGCGGCACCGGTCGCTACGCACCCGCTGCAGAGCCCCCGAACGTCGTTCCCCCCTGGCGATCAGAGCGGCGGGATCTTCTCGCGGTACGGGCCGAAGAACGGCATCTCCCACAGTTCGCCGAAGAGCGCCTTCACGAAACCCATCACCGACAGGAACAGCGCCGTCAGGTAGACGAACACCTGCGCGATCACGACGACGATCAGCCCCAGGAACGGCAGCCGCCCCACCGTGCGATCGATGACGACGATGGCGAGGAACGCCACGCATTCGGAGAGAAACAGGAGGAAGGCCTGGCGGGCGTGGAAGCGTACGAAATGGCTGTCGCGCGCCTTCCACAGCGCGAGAAAACAGAGGAAGAAGAGATAGCCGAGGGCGGCGTACCACCGCTCGTGATCCGTGGGCGACGCGCGCTCGGTATCAGGAACCGTTGCGATTGCGAGCAGCACTCCTCGAGACGCCCCCTCGGGACGCGGATTTACTTCAGCGCGGCGACGGCGATGCGTGCGCGCGCCTGCAGCGTGCCCGTCGCGCCCTCCGCGACGATTTCATAGTGCCGGACCGCTTCGACCCGGTTGCCGGCCTCTTCGTGGAAGGCGGCGGCGCGGTACGCGGCGTCGTAGTAGCGCGGATCCGCCTTGTCCATGATCGCAAGCGCCTCGGCGGTCGCCGCGGCGGCCTCCGCCCACTGGCGCGTGCCTTCGTACGCCAGACCCCGGCCGATGCTCGCGGCGGCCGCGAACATCGGGTAATCGTCCTTGCGGGCGAGGTAGGCCTCGTAGTCCGTCGCGGCCTGTGCGTAGTTGCCAAGGCGCAGTTCGCATTCGGCCTTGAAGAAGCGCGCCGTGATGCCGTGCTCGCCGCCGCCCCGCTGGGCGAGTTGTTCGAAGCTCGTGCGCGCGGCGTTGAGGTCGCCCTGCTGCATCAGCGTCAGCGCCGAACCCATCTGTCGCTCGTTTTCGCGTGCGCTGTTCTCGCGGCTGTTGGCGACGAACACCAGCACGGCAACCGCCGCGACCAGGGCCACGATCCCGATGATGACCTGATTGAAGTGCTCCTGCGCCCATTCGCTCGCGCGAACCGTCGCGGTCACCAGCTGATCCTCATTGATGTGCTTCTTCGCTCGCTTCGCCGTCGCCGTCATGAGAACATACACTCCTGGGGGAAAACCGTAATTCGTTTAGAATTGCGAGGCTAGCACAGCCGGTGCGCCGCCGCAAGGGCTTCCTCCGGGAACGATCGTTTTGCCCGCGCGGCGCCCCGGCGCGCGGTTCCCTCCAGTTCGCGATTGACAGGCGCCGGGGGCATCGCCACGCTGACTTCGAAAACCTGCGGAGGAACCAGCGCATGAAAGAGCTCCCCACGGCGCGACCGGCCTTCCCCGGGGACCGAGCGGCGCCGTTGCTGCGTCCCCTGCTGCTCGTGTTCGTGCTCGCGATCGTGGTCCTCGAATTCCCGGGGGCGCGCGAACGCGTGGAGTCGCCATACTCGGGTATTCAGACGCGGAACCTCGTCGTGCAGCACGTCGAGGCCGACGGCCCCAACGCCGGCGCCGACATCCGCTCCGGCGACGAGATCGTCGGCATCGACGGGCGCCGCCTCCGCAACCGCCTGCACCTCCAGCACCTGGTCGCCTCCAACCACCGCTTCCAACCGCAGGTCTACGAGCTGCGCCGCGCGGGTGCCTCCGTGCGCGAGACGGTTCGCTACGACGAACCGCCGCGCCGCATCCTCCTGCTGCGCGCCGCGCTCCTCGTCCTCGCGGCGTTGTTCATCGGTGTCGGGCTGTGGGTGTACATGCGCCGGGCGGATGCGCTGGGGACGCTCTTCGCGCTCAACTCCATCCTGCTCGCGGTCTTCCTCACAGACCGGCCGTCGACGGCGAACCCGGTGTGGCAGCTCGGGGGAGAGCTGATCGCGGACGCGTTCATCCTGCTCTTCCCCGCGACACTCCTCCACTTCTTCCTCCGGTTTCCCGACCGGCCCCGCCGCGAGGGAGCGCGCCGCGGCCGCAGCGTGTGGCTCTACGCCGCCCCGGTACTCATCTTCGGGCTGAGCGCCGCCGTGGCCGCGCGGCGCTTCCACTTCCTGGGCGCACCCGACGCCGCGGTGACGCTCGTGCTGGGCGCGTCCACGCTCTACTTCGTCGCGTACCTGCTGGCCTCCCTCGTCGTATTCGTCCGCGCGTACCGATCGTCGCCCCGCGCGCAGAAACAGAAACTCCGCGTCGTCATCGCGGGAACACTCGCGGGGCTTCTCCCCTTCATCGGCGCGACCCTGCAGGCCAGCGTCCACCCGGAGAAGGCGTCGCTGTCCCCTTTCGCCGCGTTGTGCCTCGGCTTCGTGCCGCTCGCGTTCGGCTACGCCATCGTCAAACACGGCGCCATCGAGCTCAACGCGGTGGTGCGCAAGAGCCTGGTCTACGCGGTGCTGACGGGGCTCCTCGTCGCGGGTTATTATCTCGTCGTGCAGTCTCTCGGCACATTCCTCACGCGTGAGTTCGGCGTGAGCGAATACGCGTGGCTCCCCTTCGCCGTTCTGGCGCTGGCGGTGGCGTTCGCTCCCGTCCGCGAGCGCGTGCAGGGCGCGGTCGACCGTCTGTTCTACCGCGCGGACTACGTCTACCGCCAGGAGGTCGTGGACTTCGGGCGGTCGCTGGCACGAACGCTGACGCGCGACGAGATCCTCGATCAATTCGTGCGCCGCTGTGAAGCGCTCCTGCACCCCTCGTTCGTCGCGGTGTACCTGCGCAACGGCAACCGGGAGTTGACCCGCGCCCGCGGGGACGGACCCGTCCCCGAAACACCGGCCACCTTCTCCGCGGACGCGTTCCTGGGCCGCTACCTCACGCGTTTCCGTACGCCGCTCCCCGTGGAGTACCTCGACCCGTCATGGGAGCGTCCGCGCCTGGACGCGGAGTCGCGCGCGCTGCTTTCGGTCCCGGGTCTCGCCGTGTGCGTGCCCATCGCCGCGCCCGATCGTCTTATCGGCCTTGTGCTCCTCGGGCAGAAGCGCTCGGGCCTCGTGTACCGTCGCGACGACAACGAGCTCCTCGAGACCTTCGCCGATCAGATCGCGCTCGTGATCGAGAACGCGGACCTGATCCAGTCTTCGATCGAAAAGGAGCGCCTGAAGAGCGAGGTGCTGCTGGCGCGGGACATCCAGCAGGCGCTGCTGCCCGAGACGCCTCCGCGCCTGCACGACATCGAGATCCAGGGCCGCATGGTCAGCTCCACCGAGGTCGGCGGCGACTACTTCGACTACTTCCCCCTCGATGCGGACCGCGTGGTGGTCGCCATCGGCGACGTGAGCGGCAAGGGTGTGCCGGCCGCGATGCTGATGGCGTCGCTGCAGGCCGTATTCAAGAACCGGGCGATCAAGGGCGAGTTGCCCCCGGGCGAGCTGAACCGCGAGCTCAACGACTTCCTGGTGGAGCACGCCAAGCCCGGCCAGTTCGCGACCTTCTTCTGCGGGATCCTGGACGTTCCCCGCGCCACCCTGACCTACTCCAGCGCGGGCCAGTGCCCGGCCCTTCTCGCCACGGATCGCTTCGTCGACCGCCTCGGGAACGGGGGGATGGTCCTCGGCGCCCACCGCTCCCAGGAGTACGTCGAGGGAACCGTGGCCTTCCGCCCCGGCGACCTCCTCCTTCTGTACACGGACGGGATCACGGAACAGCGCAACCCCTCCGGGGAACTCTTCGGCGAGGAGCGCCTGGTCGACTTCCTGCGGGCGAACCGAAACCTGTCGCCGGACGGCCTGCAAAACGCCCTTCTGGATGCCGTTCTGGCCTTTGGCCAGGGCCACCAGGAGGACGACATCACGAGCGTAATTGTACTTCGTAAAACCGCTTAGGGCTCCGACCCTCCCTTGCCCTCCCCACGGTTCCCGGCCAGGGCACGCCTTATGCACAACCGCCGGTGACGCGCCGCCGTGCGGTGGCGCGCCGATGGGTTGAATCCGAACGAACCTTCCCTCAAGGGGGTGCCCGACATGCGGATAGAACTCGTCGACCTGCTCTGGTGGCTCAGAAGGCGGTAACGCGTGCGGTGTTCCTGGATGCCCGCGTTACGCGCGCGACACCTGGGAACACCGCTGCCACCTCCCTCCTGTCTTCATGTATTACATGAATAACAGACCAGTTCGTGCTCAATTGACGCGGTAAATTCTGCCGATCGGCCCGTTGACAATTTCCGGGAACCCCGACTATACTCCCCAATTACACGAGAGTACTCCCTCGCCTGCGCGTGCGCACAGCTCCTCATGCTAGTGGATAGCGAAGCGGTTGCCGCATGGGCCTCTGACGGGCTAATACGTGACACGGCAGTTCGGGGGCTACTCTCGTATTTTTTTGTTCCTGCGCTCCGCCGCGTGCTAGCCTCGCGCGCTTGATGCGTTCCCTCCTCGCGGTCATCCCGGTAGTTTTCCTGGCGCTCCTCGCCTTGCTCTTCGGCGTGCGCGTCGTGGACCACGCCGTGAACCGCACGCGCCACCCCACCCGCGATCGTCCCGACCGCGCCGCCGTAGCGACCGGGGCGATGCCGCCGGTCGTCGACCTGCATTCCGACGTGCTCCTCTGGAGCCGCCCGCTGCTGGAACGCTCCGCGCGCGGGCACGTCGATCTCCCCCGGCTCCGGGAGGGCGGCTTCGTCCTGCAGGTGTTCTCCGCGACCAACTCGTTCCCGCTCTGGTCGAACTACCGCCGTACGCCGGCCGGCCCCGACCTGGTCTCGCTCCTCGCCCTGTGTCAGCGCTGGCCGGCAGCGGCGTGGTGCTCTCCACTGGAGCGTGCGTTCGTCCAGGCCGAAGCGCTTCGCGCCGGCGCGGCGCAATCCGGCGGACGCCTCGTCGTCGTCGAGCGTGCGGCGGACCTCGCTGCGATCGACGCGCGCGCGGGGGCCGTCGGCGCGATCCTCTCGATCGAAGGGCTGCACGCGCTCGACGGCGATCCCGGCGCCATCGACCGGCTCTTCGCGGCCGGCTTCCGCGTGTTCGGCCTCGTGCACATGACCGACACCGACGTCGCCGGGTCGGCGCACGGGTGGCGCAAGGGAGGGCTCACCCCTTTCGGGAGACGCGTGGTCGCGCGCATCGACTCGCTGGGGGCGATCGTCGACCTCGCACACGCGTCATCCGCGACCATCGACGACGTGCTCGACGCGGGTGTCGCGCGCGTGATCGTGTCGCACGGCGGCGTCGACGGAACGTGCCCGGGGAATCGGAATCTCTCGGATGGAGAGCTCTCCCGCATCGCGGCGGCGGGCGGACTCGTGGGGATCGGATTCTGGAAGGGCGCCGTGTGCGGGGAGGACGCCGCGGCCATCGCGCGCGCGATCCGCTACGCGGCCGACGCCATCGGCGCCGATCACGTGGCGCTGGGCTCCGACTTCGACGGCGCCGTCAAGACGCCGTTCGACGCCGCGGGTGTTTCCCGGCTGGTGCCCGCGCTCGCCGCCGAGGGCTTCACCGACCCGGAGATCGCGGCGATCATGGGAGGCAATGCGCTGCGCTTCTTCGCGGCATCATTGCCGCGCGACTAGTCCGCGCTTCCCGGACGAGCCGGCACCGGCTTGACGCCTTCCGCCCAGAACGTGCAGTACCAGA
>DASTOO010000205.1:0-9661 GCA_035762505.1 Candidatus Krumholzibacteriia bacterium | reverse complement strand
GCGCGACCACGGAAAACCCGAGCTTCGAAATCATCGGTCCGCTCCTGTCGCGCTCGCGAGTGTTCGTCTTCGAGATGTTGCGCCCCGAGCACGTGGTGGCGATCCTCGAGCGCGCCCTGGCCGACCGCGAGCATGGTCTGGGCGGTGCGGACATCGTCCCGGACGAGGGCGTGCTGGAGCTGATCGCGGACATGGCGCAGGGCGACGCGCGCGTGGCGCTCAATGCGCTCGAGTACGCGAGTTCGGTGATCCTGAGGAACCCGCCCCCCAGACGCCTTGGCAGGGAACTCGCGCTGGACGCCCTGCAGCGGCGCACGGTGGCCACGGACCGCGCAGGGGAGTCGCACTTCAACCTCATCTCGGCGTTGCACAAGAGTCTGCGCGGCGGTGACGCCGACGCGTCGCTGTACTGGCTCGCGCGCATGTGCGAGGCGGGCGAGGATCCCCTCTACATCGCGCGTCGCCTGGTGCGCTTCGCGTCCGAAGACGTCGGCAACGCGGATCCGCAGGCGCTGATGGTGTCGGTGGCGGCGCGCGACGCGGTGGACTTCATCGGCTACCCGGAGTGCAAGCTGGCACTCGCGCAGTGCGTCCTCTATCTTGCCCTCGCAGAAAAGAGTAACGCCGTGTACCGCGCGTACGGCAAGGCCGCCGAGGTCGTGAACAACACGCCGCCGCACCCGGTGCCGCTGCACATCCGTAACGCGCCCACGCCGCTCATGAAGGACCTCGGCTACGGCAAGGACTACGTGTATCCGCACGACCACGCGGACGCGCCGCCGCAGAACTTCTTTCCCGACGCGCTGCGCGGCACGCGCTTCTACGATCCGCGCGACGCGGGCCTGGAAGCGGAGCTCAAGCGGCGTCTGGAGGAGTTCCGCACGCGGCGCAAGGGCTAGCCCCATTCCAGATTCCGTCCCCATCCGCGGAGACATCGGGTAAGATGCGGGTCGAAAAAACGGTCGATCCATGCACCACGCTCCCGCCATCCAGGATTACCTCGACAGCGCGCCACGGCACCGGCGCGTCATCGGGCCGCCGGGCAGCGGCAAGACCACGCTGCTGGTGGAGCGCTGGCGCGCGCTCACGGCGCGCGGCCATCGTCCCGGGATCGTGGCCTTCGGGCGCGAGCACCACGACCGGCTGATGGAGCGCCTGATCCCGCCCGGCGGCGCGTACCTGGGCCCGCGCCCGGTGACCACGCACGCGGGGGTCGCGTCGGCCGTGCTGGATTCCGCCCGTCCCGGTCGCGCGCGCACGCTGCGCGAGGTCGACGAGCTGCTGGTGCTGGGACGGCTCCTGCGCCGCGAGCCGGAGCTCCTCGCGAGCGACCTTGCCGCTATCGCGAACTATGCGACGTTTCTCAAGGATCTGCTGGGGGCGCTCCACGCGCTGGCGCAGCACGGTATCGCCGCCGCTGCCGCGCGCGCGTGCGCCCGCGACTGCGCGAACCCGCGCGCACGCGACGTCCTCGTCGTGTACGCACGCCACCGCGAGGTGTGCGACGAGCGCGGTCTGGTGTCGTTCTACGATGCCGCGTGGCGCGCGGCGGAATGCGCCGGCGCCGCAGGGGTCACCTCGCCGCTCGCGGGATTCGACGTCGTCCTGATTGACGACTTCCACGACCTCGACCCCGGCCAGTACCACCTGCTCACGCGCCTCGTTCCGCCGGACGGCGCCACGGCGCTCGAGGTATTCGGCGATCCCACCGGCGCCCGCTTCTCCTTCCGGGGAACCACGGATCGATTCCAGGAGCGCCTTGGGCGCGACTATGCAACCACGGACGTCGAACTCGGCATGCCACAGAGCAACGACGTCGCGCTGAATGAGACGATCGCGAGCCTCGTTCGCCTCACCTCCCACGGCACGCCAACGCCGCGAGCCCAACCCGCCTCCGACCTCCCCCTCTTCGCAAACGCAACCCCGCGCGACACCCACGCCGCCCGTCCCGCATGGGAATGCGAGGCGTCCCTGGTGATCGCCGCCGACGAGATCGCCGAGGCGCAGGCCATCGCCGCGCGCGCCCGAAGTGCGATCGACTCCGGCATCGCGCCGGGCGAGATCGCCGTCATCGCGCGCGACGCGGAGCGCTATCGCGCCGTGTTCTCGATGGCGTTTTACGAGTGGGGCGTGCCATTGGGTGACGGCGGGCATGAGGTCGGGGCCGCCGGGGACTTCCTGCGTTCGTTACTGGGCGCCCTGGGCTCGGATTCCGACGGGCATTTTGCCGAGGCGCTGGCCGTCCACCCGTTCCACCCGCCGCTCCGCGGCGGGCAGGGCGATGTCAGCACGCTGCTGCGAACCCTCAAGCGCAACTATGCCCAGCGGGGCGGAGCCTTCGATCTCCCACGAATGATTGACGAACACGTCGCGCCGTTGTTCCCCCCGAGCGACGCCGCCTCGCACGGCACCCTGGCCGCCGTGGTGGACGACTGGCACTGCTACCACGAAATCGTGGAGCACGCAGGCGGCGGCGCCTCCCTGGACGAGTTCCGGATCCATTACCTCGCCGAGCGCGCCGCCGGCGCGCGAGGCGCAAGCCGAATACAACTCCTCTCTGCGAGAGAAGCCACCGGCCGCACATTCCGGATCGCCTTCGTGTGCGGCTGTGCGGAAGGCTACTTCCCGGGTGTGGCCACGCGTGACGGCTACATCCCGCTCATCGCACTGGCGCGCGCGGTCGAGCCCGCCCACCCGGACGCCGCCCGCGACATCGCGGCCCGCCTCGACGAAGCCGGCGTGGAGCGATCCGAGAACGCGCTCTTTCTGACCGCCATCACCCGCGCCGCGGAAAGCCTGACCATCACCGCGCCGGCGCGCATCGCCGGCGAGTCGACGCTCCCATCCGGCGTACTGACAGCGGACGAACGCAAGTTCCGGCGGGAAGAAACCGAGCGTAGCATCTCGCCCTGCGCCCGCGCGGCGAGTGCGGTGGCAAGCTCACCGCCCCACCCGGCCCTTGCGCAAAGACTCCGCGCACTCGACGAACTGGCGGGATGGTGGGTCTCGCCGCCGCCGAAAGAGAGATTCCCCCGACTGGGCGAGTTCTCCATGAGCCCTTCCAAGCTCAACTCCTACGCCCGTTGCCCGCGCCAGTTCTTCTATCGCAACGTGCTCCGGATGCGGGAGCCGGAGTCCATCTACCTGCGGGTGGGGAACCTGGTGCACAAGGCCCTCAAGGAGATCATCCCCCCGGGTGCCACGCGCGACGAGGTGCGCGCCGCGCTCAAGAACGCCGGTGCGCGCGAGATCGCCGAGCGGCTCGTGTCAACGGAGATGAAGGAAGCGGGAGTCTGGATGCGCGAGCTGTCGGTGAACTATCTCGAGGACATGCTCGTGCACGTGGCTACGCTGGAGGCGCAGCGCGAGGGCGACTACCGCGTGCGCCTGCAGGAGGAAATGGTGGAGACGGAGGTGGAAGGGATGCCGCTGCGCGGGCGCTTCGACCGCATCGACGACGTGGACGGCGTGGGCCCGGTGATCATCGACTACAAGACCTCCGCGAGCATCGCGAAGACATATCCCACCCTGATCGAGAAGATCGAGAGCGATTACTGGCAGATTCCGGTGTACGCCACCATGGCGGCGGCCGAGTATGGCGACCCGGCTGCGTTCGTGTACTACGTGCTGCCGCCCGGCGAGGACAGCTTTGCGGCCGGCGTGCAGGTGGCGCCCGGCACCCGGCCCGCACCCATTCCGCTGGGCAATCGGCGTCCCCACCGCTACGGGCCGGTGGACACCGCCACCATCGCGGGTGCCATGACCCGCGCCGTGGAGATCCACCGCTCTATCATTGAGGGCGAGTGCCGCTACGAGCGCACCGCCAACACCGGCATCTGTCCCAACTGTCACTTTGCGAGAATATGTCAGAGAAGCCGCGCATCACTCTAGACACCGGCCAGCGCGAAGCCGTACACGCGCCCGCGAACGCGCCCACGCACGTCATCGCGGGCGCGGGCACGGGGAAGACCCGCGTGCTGGTGGAGCGTTACGTGCGCCTCATCGACGAAGGCATGCCCATCGAGCGCTTGCTCGCGCTCACCTTCACGCTCAAGGCGGCGGGCGAGATGCGCGAGCGCGTGCGCCGCGCCATCGCAGATCGCCATCCCCACCTGTCCAGACAACTCTCGAACGCGTGGATCATGAACTTCCACCAGTTCGGCTACCGCTTCATCAAGGAGAACGCGCCCGCCCTCGGCATCGATCCCGGCGTGGACGTGGTCTCGATCGCGGAGTTCGAGCGTATCCAGAGGGTATTGCGGGCGCGCTTCGAGAACGGACGCGTGCCCGGCGTGCCATCGGACTTCGGCGGCTCGCCGCCGCCGCCCACCAAGCTGGGATCGCTCTTCGACACGCTGCTGAACGTGGTGCACCAGTGCCGCAGCATCATGCTGGACCCGCAAACCCTGCGAACGCTGGTCAGGGAAGACGACCACCCCGCCTACATCGCGCGCGTGGACACCGTGGTGGCGCTCGCCAGGGAGTACGAGGCGGAGCTGCAGCGACGCGGCCTCCTGGACTTCAGCGACATGATCACCATCCCCGCCCGCGCGCTGACGGAAAACGCGACCCTCACGAACGCCTACCGGAACGCGTTCGACCACATCCTGGTCGACGAGTTCCAGGACACCTCCGCCGCGCAGAACGAGCTGTTGCGCGCGCTCTCCGGCGGCGATTTCTCGCGCGTGACGGTGGTGGGGGACAAGAAGCAGTCCATCTACCGCTGGCGCGACGCGCGCGTGGAGAACGTCGACGAGTTTCCCGCCGTGCAATCGCCGCAGCTCGCCACCAACTACCGCTCCCGCCAGGCGATCCTCGACCTCGCGCACGCGCTCATTTCGAATGAGCCCGAGCTCGAGGACGCCGCCGTGCCCCTCACCGCGGACCGCAAAGAAGGACCGACCAGTGTGATCCTGTTCCATCCCGAGGACGGCAAGGATCGCCACGAGGACGAGGCCGAGGCCCTGGGCGCATGGGTGGACCACATGCTCAATCGGAAACCAGCGCCACCAGATTGGCAAACCACCACCACCCCAACCGAGGAACCCGGGCTCGAACCGCACGACATCGCCGTCCTCATGCGCAGCTTCAAGAGCAGCAAGCTCATGCCCGAGATCGAGCGCGTCTTCCAGCGCCGCGGCATCCCCTTCGCCATCGTCGGCGGCGCCAACCGCGTGGAAGCCCGCGCCCTGGAGACCTGGCACGCCTGGGCTTCACTGCTGTTGCCCGGCGATCGTGATGTAGACCTCGTCGCCGTCCTGGAATCGCCGCCATATGAAGTAAGCGAAGCCTCCCTCGCCGAACTGTTCCGAAAGGCGGGGCAGCATCCCGACCCTCAAGAACCACAATCCTCAGAAGAACCGGTGCCCCAAGACGCAGCGGAACCCGTGCCCCAACCGGCACACCGCGCCGTACTCCTCGAACGCCTCGACGACTCGCAGATCGCGAAGGTGACCGACGAACGCGACGCCACCGCCATGCGCGACCTGCGCGAGAGCATCAACCGCGCGCAGCACGTGTGGATGAACCAGGGCTTCCGCGAGTTCCTCGTGTGGAGCATCGAGACGAGCCCGCTGCGCACGCGGCTCTTGAGAGACGGCGCCCGGCTCGAAGCCGTGGACGAACTCATGCGCGAGCTGCTCGACCTCGCCGACGGTCTCGCGCGCCGCGGCGAGGTGAATCTCGCCACCTTCCTGGACCACCTGCGCGCCAGCCTCGAGGAGCGCAAGTTCCGCGAGGACGGCGAGGCCGTGCTTCCGAGGAACCGCGTGGGCATAATGACCGTCCACCAGGCCAAGGGCCTCGAATGGCCCGCCGTGGCGGTCGTTGGCGTGGTGGAAGGGAGCTCGCGCAGCGAGAGCTTTCTCGTGTCCCGCGAGAGCGGCCTGTACTTCGGAGAGAAGACCGGCAAGCCCTGGAAGCGCGAAAAGAACCGCGCCGATAACTACGCGAAAGAGAAGCGCATGGAAGACATCGAGGAGCGCTGCATCCTCTATGTCGCCCTCACACGCGCCAGGGATCACCTCTGGGTCAGCGCCCCAAGCGTGGAAGGGAAGAAACTCCTCAGCAAGGAAGCCCGCCCCTGGCTCTTCACCGAACTCGTCGATGCATCCCGCAATCTGAACCTCGCGAAGGAAACTCGAACGGTGGAGGGAGTGCAATCAAGCGCAAGCACTCCTTCTTCACCCCGGGAACCCCAGCCCCATGCCATGCACGAGGCCGACGACACCGAACAGGTCCTCCGCGAATGGGTCGACCTCCGCGCCAGGAACACCATCGTGTCCGACCCGTTCCCAAAGGACCACATCGTCACCGTCACGTGGTCCGACCTTATGTCCTACGCCCGCTGTCCATATCAGTTCAAGCTGAACAAGGAGAGAGGACAAGAACTCGAGCAACTCGAGGTACCCGACGAGGTGCACACCGGAGACCATCGCGACTCCGCCGTCCCACTCGGTGTGGACCCCCAGACCTTCGGCCGCTTCGTCCACGAGATCCTGCAGCGCACCACTGGGACCCCGCTGGACGAGGCCATAGAGGCATCCTTGCCCCGCTACGACCTTGGCAAGAAGAAGCACACCGCCACCCAAACCGCCCGCCAGCTCGTCGAGCACGCCATCAACGCCGGCCTCGCCGGCCCCAAAGAAGGCGCCCAGGCCGAAGTCCCCTTCATGGTCCGCCTCAACCACATTCTCCTCCGCGGCACCATCGACCGAGTTGACACCACTCCCAACGGCACTATCATCACCGACTATAAAGTGGGAGCGCGCAGCGACGACCACACCCGGCAGGCGCAGGCGTACGCCTGGGCCGCGCAACGCGCAGGCATCGTATCTCCGGTCACCGCGCGCGTGGCCTACCTGCGCGGTACGGGAGCGGACTCGGTGAGCGTGTCGATGGACCATCAGATCGAGCACATCAGCACCGACCTGGACGCCGCCGTTGCTTCACGCACCTTCCCGGCGAACCCGGGAACACCGTGTGCAAGGTGCGCGCACCGAGGCGTATGCGAGTTCGGGATGCGGATTGCCGGATAAGGGAACGAGGGCGTTTGACACCGCGCCGCCGCACGCGTAGGCTGTGACCTCCAAGGGGGGAAGAACATGGGGAACCCAAACCCGCTCAGGATAGAGGCCGACACTTCCGGCGGCGCCTCGCTCCTGCTCGAATCTCCCGGCCCATTGAAGGCCGTTCCGTCTGCGCCTCGCCTGCTCGACCGCGTGCGCCAGACCCTCCGCGCCCGCCACTACAGCCCGAAGACGGAGAAGACATACGTCGCCTGGATCCGGCGCTACATCGTTTCATGGCAAGCGTCATCCCTCCGAGATGGGCGCGGACGAGGTGCGCGCATTCCTCTCGCATCTCGCCACGTCAGGCCGCGTCTCGGCCTCCACCCAGAATCAGGCGTTGAGCGCGCTGCTCTTCCTGTATCGCCACGTCCTTGACGGCGACATTGGCTGGGTCGAGGGGATCACCCCCGCCAAACGGTCCACCCGACTGCCCGTCGTACTTACCCCCGCCGAGGTACGCGCCCTCCTCGGTCGCCTGGAGGGAACGTCGTGGCTCATGGCGTCGCTTCTTTACGGGGCGGGGTTGCGGCTCATGGAATGCTGTCGCCTGCGGGTCAAGGACATCGACTTTGAGCGCGCGGAGATCATCATTCGCGACGGCAAGGGGCGGAAGGATCGCGTGACCATGCTGCCGGCAGCCGTAAGGGATCCCCTTCACGCACAACTCGCAGCCGTCAAGGCGCAGCACAAGCGCGACCGTGCCGCCGGCACCGGTTCGGTAGCACTGCCGGACGCCCTCGCGCGCAAGCACCCAGGCGCGGCAAGGGAGTGGGGATGGCATTGGGTGTTTCCGGCGTCACGACACTACGCAGACCGGGAAACGGGGGAGCTACGGCGTCACCACCGGCACGAGTCCGTCCTTCAGCGCGACGTCAAGGCAGCGGCCCGCCGAGCCGGCATCGCGAAGCCGGTGTCCTGCCACGCCCTGCGGCACTCGTTTGCAACCCACCTGCTGGAATCCGGCGCCGACATCCGGACCATCCAGGAGCTCCTGGGACACCGGGACGTGACCACCACCATGATCTACACGCATGTGCTCAACAAGGGCGGACTCGGGGTCAAGGGCCCGCTGGATCGATGATGGCGCACGCTCGCGGCGTTTCACTTGTTAGGCTGCGGGTTACGCAGTACTATTGGCGAGAAGTGCACCGGACCCAGTATCGCCACGACAGTTACCTCGCAGCCTATTGGATTAGCCCGCGAGACCGGGGCGGTAGAAGTGCAGTAGAAGAATAGGTTGGACGTCTTGAGGTCATGAGAATGGAGAGCCGATGTCAAACGCAGCCACGGCTATAGACAACAGCGTCGCGGCCGCATCCGCTGTGCGTGTACGTATCGACTCGATAGACCTCCTGCGTGGCCTTGTCATGGTACTGATGGTGCTGGACCACGTACGCGACTTCTTCACGGAGGCGCGCTTCAATCCGCTAGACCTGACCCAGACCAGCGCCGCGCTGTTCACGACGCGCTGGATAACACATTTCTGCGCGCCGGCATTCATTCTGCTGGCCGGCACCAGCGCCTATCTGATCTCGAAAAAGCGCACCCGTCCCGAACTGTCAAGGTTCCTACTGACTCGCGGCTTGTGGCTGGTGCTTCTGGAAATGACCGTGGTCAATTTCGCCTTTTCCTTTGACCTGAGCTACCAAGGCGGCGTCGACCTGCAAGTGATATGGGCCATCGGTTGCTCGATGATCGCGATGGCCGCACTGGTTTACCTGCCCGTGGTGTTCGCGGTCGGCGCGATCGGCATCCTGATGATCTTGGGCCACAACGCGCTCGACGGCATCAAGCCCGAGGCGTTCGGCGCCTGGGCGCCGTTGTGGCACCTGCTGCATGTGGAGGGGCCGATCCCTCACGCCTTCGTGGCCTATCCGCTGGTGCCCTGGATAGGCGTCATGGCGGCGGGTTATGCGCTCGGCGCGGCCTACGACCTGCCCGAGGCACGCCGGCGCCGCCTCCTCACCGAGCTTGGCCTTGCCGCGATCGCCGGCTTCCTGGCGCTGCGCGCGCTTAACGTCTACGGCGATCCCCAGCCGTGGAGCGGCCAAGGGTCCGCGCTGTTCAGCGTGCTGTCGTTCATGAACGTGCAGAAGTATCCGCCGTCGCTCCTGTTCCTGCTGGCGACACTGGGCCCGGCCCTTCTCGTCCTCGCGTGGTGCGAGCACGCGCGAGGCGCTGTTGCGCGCGCCCTCGTCACCATCGGCCGCGTACCGCTGTTCTTCTACGTGCTGCACATCGCCTTGGCGCATCTTCTCGCCGGCCTGGCAGCGCTGATGCTGGGATACGGAACCGAGGTGCTTACCAAGCGGCCTTGGGAGATGTCCCCTGGATGGGGCTTCGGCCTGCCGGTGGTCTATACGATGTGGGCTATCGTCGTGCTCGCGCTCTATCCCGCTTGCCGCTGGTTCGCCGCGATCAAACAGCGCCGCGGTGACTGGTGGCTTTCGTATCTCTAATGAAGGAGCCGTCCAACAACGTGTTCCAGCCGACAGTCTCGCTTCGCGGGTCTGCGGCTGAACGCGGGTTTGGGCGGACGATTCGGAAGGACAGCGCACGATCCCCTGAACGCAGCCTCCACCCCTCGAAAG
>DASTOO010000204.1:0-2489 GCA_035762505.1 Candidatus Krumholzibacteriia bacterium | reverse complement strand
CCAGTTCCGGACGACGCAGTTCCGCGCCACCACCGGGCTGCAGGGGCCGTACCCCCTCCTCTCGCAGGCGCGCACCACGCGCGACGTGATCATCGCCGGCACCGAGCGCGTGTACGTGGACGGCGCGCGCATGGAACGAGGGCAGAACCACGACTACGTGATCGATTACGACGCGGGCACGATCACGTTCACGCCGCGCCGCCTCGTCACCACCGACACGGAGATAGCGGTGGACTACGAGGTGACGCAAGAGGAATACGACCGCTCCACCGTGCTGACGGGGGTCGAGGAGATGGTGCTCGGCGCGGGTGTGACGCTGGGCGTCGTGGTGGCGCGCGAGTCGGACGACCAGGACCGTCCGAAGACGGTGATTCTGTCGGAAGACGACGCGCGCGTGCTGGCCGCGGCCGGCGACGACCCCACCCTCGCCATCACGGGCGGTGTCGCACCCGCGGACTCGGGGAAGGGCACCTACGTCCTCGTCCCCGCGGACACGCTCGCGGGCACACCCGCGTTCTACCGCTTCGACGAGCTGCAGGGCGATCTCATCGTAACCTTTGTGGAAGTCGGGGAAGGCGCGGGCGACTACCGCCGTGCCGGTATCTCCGCGCGCGGGGCGGCGTACTTCGAGTTCGTGGGCGCCGGCAACGGTACCTACCGCGTCGGCCGCCGCCTGCCGCTCCCGTCCGTGCTCGATGTCGCGACGGCGCGCGTGGGACGGGCGCAGGGGGACCTCACCTTCGACGCCGAATGGAACGTGAGCGATCACGACCGCAACCGCGTCTCGAGCCTCGACGACGACGACAACATCGGACAGGCGGGGCAGGCGCGGCTCGGCGTGGAGCGCGGCGGCGCGTGGCGCGTCGGCCTGAGTGCGGCGGCGAGCATGCTCGAGGACCGCTTCACGAGTTTCGACCGGACACGCCCGTGGTACTACTACCGCGACTGGAACCTCGAGGACGTCGTGCTGTCGGGGCGCGAGGTGACGGGCGAGATCACGGCGAGCGTCGTGCGCGTCGATCGCGCCAGCCTGCGCTACTCGCTGGCGCGGCTCGACCGTCCCGCTTTCGACGGGATCAAGCACGAGGCCCTGGTCAGCGCGGGGCGGCTCGACGAGCGCGGCGTCAGCGCGCGGGCGCTCTCGTCCGACATGAACGGCACGGACAACGAGCGGACCCGCCGCCACCTCACCGTGGACGGCGCGTTCGGAGTCTGGAAGGTGGTCCCCGGCGCCGTGGTGGCCACCGAGGAGTACCGCAACGCCTTCAGCGCCGCGCCCGACAGCGGGCGCGCCTACGACCTCGCCGGGGCGCGGCTCAGCTCGCGTGGGGCGGGGCGTCTGGCGTGGCGGCTGGACGCCGAGCGCCGCGACACGCGCGATGTCGACCCCGCGACGGATGCGTTTCGCGACACGCGCCGCGACAACACGCTGCGCGGGCTCCTCACCTACCGGACGAGCGGCGCGGGGCGTGCGGAGCTGCAGGTGACGCACCGGCGCGAAGAGGACGCGGTGACCGGCGCGGAACGCACCGCCGATCTCGCGCGCGTCAAGGCGGCGGCCGCGTGGGATGCGATCGGGTTGCGCGTGGACGCCGACTACGAGGTCAGCCAGAACGACGCGGCGACGCTGCAGCGTTCGGTGGTGTTCGTGGGCGAAGGCAAGGGCGACTACAACGAGTTCGGCGAACCGGTTGGCAAGGGGAAGGGAGACTTCACCGTCGTGTTCCTGCCGACGCCGGAATCGACTCCGGTTCACACGGTGGGTTTCAACCTGCGCGTCGTGTGGAAGCCGTCTGCGCGGCGCTGGGAGGGGGGCGGTGCCGGCGCCTGGGTGCTGCGCAACGTGTCGCTCGACCAGACCGTCGGCGTGCGGGAAGAATCCACCTGGGAGCCGGCGTGGGAGATCTACCTGATGATCCCCTCGGCGCTGCAGCGCGACGACGCCACCGTGTTCGGAACGAGCACGCTACGCCAGGACTGGTCGTTGCTCGACGGCTACAAGAACGTGTCCCTGGTCTACCGTTACCTGCGCGAGGATCGCGAGGACAACCGTTTCGAAGGCGTGCGCGAGAGTGTGTTCGCGAGCGAACACGGGCTGCGTCTGACCCGTTCTCTCTCGGCGCGGCTGACCGCGACGCTCGAGGCCGCGCGGCGCCTGGACCGGCGCGGGGGCGAGGGCATCTCCGCCGGCACGGGCAGCGCGTACGACGTGGAAACATGGTCGGGGCTCGCCGGGGTCGGCATGGTGCTGGTGCCGGGCGCGACCCTCGACATCGACCTGCGCGGCACCAGCGCCCGCGACGCCGATTCCGGCGCCGAGCAGACGTCGCTGCGCCTGACGCCGCGCCTGGTGTGGCGCGTCGCCGAGCAGATCAACGTCTTCGGCACGTACGAGCTCGCGAGTGTCGCGGACGCCGGGGACGCCGTGATCAAACCGATCGTGTTCGCGCGGGAGGGACGCTCGCACCGTTGGAGCATCACGCCCAACC
>DASTOO010000203.1:0-5352 GCA_035762505.1 Candidatus Krumholzibacteriia bacterium | reverse complement strand
TTCGTGTTCTTCAAGCACGAGGACGCGGGCGCCGGTCCGCGCATGGCGACCCAGTTCCTCTCCCTCGAGGGGTGAAATCCTCGCGACTCGGCCGCGCGTTTCCCGCGCGCGGAGCTATCGCCTTGAATTCATTCACCAATTATGGTATAAATCTTAGTCTATTTTCCCTTGTGCCCCGAACCCGGGCTCTCCAGCAGTGCACATATTACCGCGGAGGTTCGCGTCATGCGTATGCGATACTCTCGGTCCCTCCCGTTTCTCGCTGTATTCTCGATCCTGATTCTGTCAGGTTCCGTCGCCCTGGCGGCGGGGACCCTCACGTCCGTGCCGGAACCTTCCATCGACGACGCCACGCTGCGTTCGATGGAGGCGGTGGCCACGGGCGGCTTCATCGCCGGCAAGACACCACCGACCCCGTTCGGGACGCCCGGCCTCACCGGCGCCGCGATCGAAGCCTTCGACTTCGACGACAACATTCCCCTCACCGGCTCGGTCTTCATCCCGCCCGATCCGCACAACGCGGTGGGTCTCACGCACGTTGTCAATGTCGTCAACGTGGGCATTGAGTGGCGTCCGAAGGCCAATCCGCAGGACGCACCCCAGTACCAGAACAGCCTGCAGAACTTCTTCGCCGGTACGCCGGGCACGCTGGGCACGTTCACGTTCGACCCGAAGGTGATCTACGACCAGTACAGCGATCGCTTCATCGTGGTGACCCTCGAGCGCGTGACCAGCCCGGCGCTGGACTCCCGCATCCTCATCGCGGTCTCCAAGACGTCCGATCCCAACGCGGGTTGGTGGAGGCACTCCATCAACTCGCTGGTGAACATCGGCGGCCTCAACCGCTGGGCCGACTATCCCGGCTTCGCGGTGGACGACCATGCTGTCTACGTGTGCGCCAACATGTTCAGCGCGGCCGGGGCGTTCGGTGGTGTCCGCCTGTGGATCATCGCCAAGCCGCCGACATACGCGGGCCCGGACGGCAGCATCGTCTCGGCGATCTACGACCCCTACGGGCTCTCGGGTCAGCCCGGCCTGGCCACCACCACGCAGCCGACGCACATGTACGGACCGGAACCGGCCAACGTGGGCACGTTTCTCGTGAGCTACTCGGGGCTCTCGGACGGCGTCAACGAATACGTCGACGTCATCCGGGTGGACAACCCCATCGCCGCGCCCGTGTTCACGTTCCAGCAGTTGCTGGTCGGGAATTTCGACAACACCGGCCTTGCCATGCCCGACGCGCCCCAGCTCGGCTCCGCCCGGCTGATCGAGACGAACGACCGTCGCGCGCTCAACGCCGTGTGGCGTAACAACAACCTTTACATGTGCGCGACGTCGGTCGGCGTCGTCGCTCCCAACACCGGCCAGGCGACCGCGCACTGGTTCCGCGTCAGCACGGTCAATCTCGGCGCCCTCTTCGTGGCGGACCACGGCGACGCGGGCGCGGAGGACCTGGGCGCGGGGACGTACACGTTCTTCCCGTCGGTGATGGTCGACATGTGCGACAACATGGCGATCGGCTTCTCGGCGTCGAACGCGGGCATCTACTGCGGCGCGTACTACGCGATGCGTGCATTGGGCGATCCCGCGGGGACGATCCAGAACACGGCGGTGCTCGCCCTGGGCACCGACTGGTACGTGCGGACGTTCAGCAACCTCGCTACTGCCCGCAACCGCTGGGGCGACTACAGCGGGCTCTCGATCTGCCCCGCGGACTACGCCACCTTCTGGGTCTACAACGAGTACGCGTGCACGCGCGGGACACCGACCAACGTGGGCGGCGTCATCGAGGACGGGCGCTGGTGCACCAAGCTCGGCCGGTTCTCGATCTGTCAGCCCGTCGCCGCGGCGATCACGTCCTTCAGCGCGCGCTACGCGGACGGTTTCGTGACGGTCCGCAGCACGTTCCGCTCGGACATGGGCGTCGAGGCCGTGAACGTGTACCGCGCCGTGGGCGAAGGCGCGCTCCAGCGCGTCGACATCATCTACGGCGCCGACGGCAGCGGCTTCGAGTATGCTGATCGCAGCGTGGAGCCGGGCGGTACGTACCGCTATCAGATCGGTGTGGCCGATGCCGACGGCGAGTTTCTCTCGCCGGTGGAAGAGGTTCGGGTTCCGAAGGCGACCGCGTCGCTGGGCCAGAACACACCGAATCCGTTCAACCCGACCACGCTGATCAGCTACTCGCTGCCGGCGCGCGAGCACGTGACCGTCTCCGTCTACGACGCGAGCGGCCGCCTGGTGCGCACGCTGGTGGATGAGACGCGCGGCGCCGGTTCGCACGACGTCCAGTGGGATGGCCGCGACAATGCCGGTACCACGGTGGGCTCGGGCGTGTACTTCTATCGCCTCACGGCGGGGAAGTTCTCGGAGTCCAAAAAGATGGTCATGCTGAAGTAGTCCGCGTTCCGTTTCTCGATTCACGAGGGACGCCCGCCCCGGCGGGCGTCCCTTTTTATCGCGGGCGTGTTCATGGTAGGATTCCGCGGTCGGCACGCCGACTGACCAGTGCCAGTCACGCGGTACACCCCTGTCAGGAGGAATTCGAATGCGATCACCGGCCATTCATGCCCTCGCCGTGCTCCTCGCGGCGAGCTGGCTCGCAACAGACGCTTCGGCGACCGTGCGCCTCAACGAAGTCCCCATCCCGTCGGTCGGTTCCGGCGTGGACGTGGGCGAGTTCACATCCACGGCCGCGCTGCCGGGCACGACCCCCCGCCCCCGGGCGCCGCTCTCGCCGTTCGGCGCGCCGCCACTCTCCGTCCCCGCGGTGGAGGGGTTCAACTACGTGACCAACGGCACGTACAATAGCTCGTTATTCATCCCGCCCGACCCCCATTGCGCGGCCGGGCCGGATCACGTGATCAACGTCGGCAACTGCATGATCGAGTGGCGGCCGAAGGTCGGTATCTCGGACACGCCGGAGTTCCTCGACGACCTCAAGGGGTTCTTCTCCGTCCTGCCGGCTCCGGCGCCGCTGCCGGGTGCGGGCACGACCCTCGGGACACCCACATTCGATCCCAAGGTCATCTACGACCAGTACGCGGAGCGCTTCGTCGTGACCACGCTCGAGCGCTGGGATACGTCGAGCGGGAATGCGTCCAACCAGTCGCGCATCCTCGTGGCGGTCTCGAAGACCTCTAATCCCAACGACGGCTTCTGGTACCACGCCATCGACTCGAAGATCAACATCGGCGGGCTGGACCGATGGGTGGACTACCCGGGCTTCGGTGTGGATGACAAGGCGGTCTACATCACCAACAACATGTTCGCTTTCCTGGGAGCGGGCGGCACATACGCGGGCGTGCGGCTCTGGATCATCCCCAAGACCGGCGCCTATTCCGGCCCGGACAACGCCATCTCGTTCTCCGTTTACGACCCGTACGGCCTTTCCGGGCAGCCCGGCTTCGCGACCACGACGCAGCCCGCGCACATGTATGGGACACTGCCCAACGGCTTCGACGGGAATCCGCTGGGCACGTTCCTCGTGAGCTACTCCGGGTTGAGCGACGGGACCAACGAGTACGTCGACGTGGTGCAGGTGACCGACCCGCTGGGGACGCCCAACTTCAACTTCCAGCAGATGTTCGTCGGCAACATGGACAACACCGCGGCCGCACAGCCCGACGCGCCGCAGCTCGGCAGCATCTACGCCATCGAAACCAATGACCGGCGCGCGCTGAACGCCGTGTGGCGCGCCGATAATCTCTACATGAGCACCACCGTAGTGGGGGTCGTGGGCGGCCCCGACGCCGGCCAGGCCACGGCGCAGTGGATCCGGCTCAGCACTGTCAACCCGGCGGCCATCGCCACCGCCGACTTCGGGGGCGTGGGTGCGGAGGACCTCGGCGTGGGCACGCACACGTTCTTCCCGTCGGTGATGGTCGACTGCGACCTCAACATGGCGGTGGGTTTCTCCGCGTCCAACGCCGGCATGTACTGCGGCGCGTACTACACCACGCGTCTCTCGAGCGATCCGGCCGGGACGGTGAGTGCCACCGGCACGCTCCAGGCGGGGACGGACTTCTACAAGCGGTTCTTCAGCGGCCCGCGCAACCGCTGGGGCGACTACAGCGGCATCGCGCTGTGCCCGGTCGGCGAATCCGACTTCTGGGTGTTCAACGAATACGCCGGCCTGCGCGGCAACGCCGGCAACGGGAGCCAGGGCGCCGAGGACGGCCGCTGGTTCACGAAGATCGGCGTATTCCGCGTGAAGGCGCCGACCGCGGCGGGCGACACCCCGGCTGCGACGCGCCTCGCGCAGAACGTCCCCAACCCGTTCAATCCGTCGACGTCGATCGCCTTCACCCTCTCGTCGCGCGAGCACGTGACGGTCGCGATCTACGACGCGAGCGGCGCACTCGTCCGCAACCTGCTGGACGAGGTGCGCCCCGCGGGCGATCACGACGTGCAGTGGGACGGTC
Organism: Candidatus Krumholzibacteriia bacterium; assembly: GCA_035762505.1. Classification (GTDB taxonomy): domain Bacteria; phylum Krumholzibacteriota; class Krumholzibacteriia; order WVZY01; family JAKEHA01; genus JAKEHA01. The sequence goes on along the minus strand of DASTOO010000203.1, from coordinate 925 downwards.
GCGACAGCCGCGGGCACGTCATGAGCTCGGGCGTGTACTTCTACCGCATGACGGCGGGAGGGATTGCGGAGTCGAGGAAGATGACGCTGCTCAAGTAGGGGCCGTAAGGCACACCAAGCTGCGAAAGGGCGTCCGGTTCATTCCGGGCGCCCTTTTCTTCGCCGGTCACGCGTTCGCGGAGCGGGCTTCGGACTCCGTCATGGCCGGCGTGCGCGCTTCCCGGGAGAGGTACGAGTACACCACCGGGATCACGTACAGCGTGAGTCCGCTCGCGAAGATCATTCCGCCCACCACCGCCACACCCATCGAGACGCGGCTCTCGCCGCCCGCGCCGAGCCCCAGCGCCACCGGCAGGATGCCGAGAATCGTGGAGAGGCTCGTCATCAGGATGGGCCGGAAGCGCGCGCCCGCCGCGTCCTGCGCCGCCTCCATCACCGACAGGCCGGCGTTCCGGCGCTGGTTGGCGAATTCAACCAGCAGGATGCCGTTCTTGGTTACCAGGCCGATCAGCATGATCATGCCGATCTGGCTGAAGATGTTGATGGTGTGGTTGAAGTACCACAACGAGAGCAGCGCCCCGGCACCCGCGAGCGGCACGGTGAACATGATCATGAAGGGATCGCGGAAGCTCTCGAACTGGGCCGCGAGCACGAGGTACGTCAGCACGAGCGCGAAGATGAACACGAACAGCAGGCTCGACGAGCTTTCCGAGAAATCGCGCGCGGCGCCGGCCAGGTCCGTCGAGAAGGATTCATCCAGCACGCGGTCCGCGATCTCGTCCATGGCGGCGATGCCGTCACCCAGCGTGTAGCCCGCGTTGAGCCCGGCGGAGACGGTGCCGGACACGTAGCGATTGTAGCGGTAGAGCTGGGGCGGGTTGGATGACTCCGAGTAGTTGATCACGTTGTCGAGCTGGATGAGCTGG
>DASTOO010000202.1:0-3226 GCA_035762505.1 Candidatus Krumholzibacteriia bacterium | reverse complement strand
TGGCTCGCCGGGCAGGTCGCCGGCCTGCGCGGGCACACCGCCGAGGCCGTCGTCTACTACACCACGCTCGCCACCGACTTTCCCGCCAGCGCTTTCCGGCAGCGCGCGCTGCGCGCGGTGGCCGCCGGCTACGCCGCGCTCGACGACCCCGCGCGCGAGGCCGAGACGCTGCTCGAGTTCCTGCGCACGCCCGCCGACCCCGCCGAGCGCGAGGACGCGTCGGGCCGCCTGATGGCGCTGGCGGACGACGAGCTCGGACAGACGGAGCTGGACGACCTCGCGAAGCGCTATCCCGATTCCGCCCTGGCGCGCCAGGCGGCCCTCAAGCGTGCGCGGCTCGCCTACGCGGCCGGCGACTACGACGGCTGTTACCGGCTCGTCGGTGATTACCTCGATGCGCTCCCGAGCGGCGAATCGCACGCCGACGCGCGCCGCCTGATGGAGCTAACGGTCGAGCGGCGCCAGGCGCCGCCGCCGGCGCCGACCTCCCGCGTGAACCCGGATCGGGTGGGACTCCTGCTCCCGCAGACGGGGTCGCTCGCGCTGTACGGGCGCCTGTTCGAGCAAGGGGCGAAGCTGGCGGTGGAAGAGCACAACGCGGCGCACTCCCGGCGCGTGTCCCTCGCCCTGGGCGATTCGCGCGGCGGCGCGGTGGACGCGGTGAAGGCGGTGCGCCGTCTGGCCGCGGAAGACGGCGCCATCGCGATCGTGGGCGACGTCTTCACGCTGGCGGCGATATCGGGCGCGATCGAGTCCAATGCGTGGCGCACCCCCATCGTCTCGCCGGTGATCCCCTCCGACGAGATCGTCGAGATCGGGCCGTGGATATTCCAGACGCGCATCCCCGCGACGGTGGAAGCCACCGCCGTGGCGGAGGCGGCGACGCGTTCGCTCGCGCTGGAGCGCTTCGCAGTGCTGGCGCCGGCGCGCGGCGAGCGTCGCGCGGTGGCGGACTTCTTCGCGCAGGAAGTACTGCGCATGGGAGGCCAGGTCGTGGCGGCGGAGTACTTCGAGGACGGGGCCACCGACTTCCGCGCGCAGCTCGAGAAGATCCGCGACGCGGTGCCCGACGCGCTGTTCGCGGTCGGCAGCGTCGAGGAGATGCTCCAGATCCTCCCGCAGTCGCGTTTCTTCGACCTGCACGTGCAGCTCCTCGGCGTCAGCGAATGGAACTCGGAGAAGCTGCTGCGCCTCGCGCGCGACGAGATGGAAGGCGCGATATTCGCGGCCGACTCGCACCACGGCACCACGCCTGAGCTCGAGGCGAAGCTCACGGAGAAGCTCGCGACCGCCGGCGCGACGGCGGCGAGCCCGGTGTCGGTGGCGGGCTACTACGGCATGCGGGCGGTGCTCGCGGCGCTGGAGGGTGGGGCGTCGTCCCGCGAAGACGTGCGCGCGAACCTGGAGCGCGCGCTGCGCGGCGACGCGAAGCAGCGCATGGCCCGCGCCTCGACGGTGCCGCTGGTGCGCGTGCGCGAGGGCCGGCCGGAACCGTTCGTGCGCTGATCGTTCAACCGTACACGCGGAACTTGATCAGGAACTTCACCCACATGGTGGTGGGCTTGCCCTTCTCGTCGGTAGGTGGCTGGAACTCGAACTGGCGCGCCGCTTCCAGCGCGGCCTCCTGGAACGAGAGCGGCCCAAGTGCGGCGATGACGTTGGCTTCGCTCACCAGACCCCGCTCGTCCACCAGCAGCTCGACCGTCACGTTCCCCTCGATGCCCTGGGCCAGTTCCTGCGGCGGGTAGCGGGGCTTCACCATCTTCAGGATCACGTACGTGTCGGAGTAGGAGACCGCGGTCCGTTCCGGCGTCCTGACCGACGGCACGTCGTCGAAGTCGTCGAACACGGGCGCGATACGCTCCGCGGGTTCGAGCTCGACGCGGGGAGGATTCGCCTCGAACTCACCCGGCGCTTCCGCGACGTCCATGACAAACGTCTCCTCGGCGGTCTGGCCGCTCTCCGCGGGGGAGGCGTCGGGTGCGGGGTCGTCGGGGACGATGGTGATCTCCGGCATCAACTCCAGCTCGCCGCGCCAGCCGACGTACTTGTAGATCTCACCCGGCGTCATGTGGCGCGACACGAACACCAGGGCCGCGAGCACGACCAGGACCATGGGAAGGATCACCGCCAGTCGCCGGCGGTAGGATACGTCGCTGTCCCAGGTGCGCCCGGGCATTCACTCTCCTTGCCTGGTGGGGTCCAGTTGATGGAAAGATAGGCGTGCGGTGCGACGCCGGTCAACGCGGCGTTCGCCCGCCGGGATCAATCAGCGACGTCTTCGATGACGAAGCGGGCCTCGGTGCCGGTGGTGCTGAACGAATGGCTGTGCCAGGTCCCGTCCCTGCGCACCGTCACCCGGTGCTCGCCGGCCGGAACCGCGTCGAATACAGCGAGTCCGTCGGGCCCCGAGAGGAGCGTCCACGTGTCGTCGAGCGTCACCATGCGATTTGCCGCACCCGGGCCGCGCATCTCGATCACCAGGCGCGCGCCCGCGGTGACGCCGAAGTTGCGCAGGATGCCGAGGAAGATACCGTACGCCTGTTTGCGCAGGTAGGCGGAGGAATCGAGCCGCAGTTCCTCGTCGGAGTGGGCTAGGGACGGTGCCACCACCACGATCGCGGGGCACGCGGTCTGCTGCAGCGCGTACGTCACCGTGGCGGACGCGCCGCGGAAGGGAACGCCGAGCCCGGCGGCGAAGGTCTCGCCCACGGTGCGCGCCATCGTCTCGCCGTTGGCGCTGCCGGGGAAGAAATGCGCGCCCGCGGCGAGCGCGCTCTCGGGCGGAAGTGCGGGGTGACGGATTTCGATGTAGCGGTCCGCGCGCCAGCGGTTGGTGAGCCGCGCGACGTCCTCCGGCAGCCGGACTTCTTCCGACGTGCGCGTGAGGCGCACGCCCGCACCGGCGGCACGCAGGAAGCCCTCCAGGTAGACGGCCACGCGCAGGTTGACGTGCGCCCCCGAAAGCCCCATGGGGCCGACGCCGCTCTGGCGCGGGGTTCCGCCCTGCGGGTCGATCACGAAACGTTTTCCGAGCAGCGCGCCGTCGAACCAGGGCACGAGCCGGAGCGTGTCCGTGCTCGCGGCGACGGCGGTGGGACGGTAACCGGGCGCCTGCACCGTGACCAGCGGCGCGTCCGGGAACCCGTACAACCCCGATGCGGACCCCGCCACCAGCATCGAATCGAGCGCGAACACGCGTGCGTCGCCCACCGGCGCGTCGCTC
>DASTOO010000201.1:0-5342 GCA_035762505.1 Candidatus Krumholzibacteriia bacterium | reverse complement strand
GCACCGCGGTGATGATCTTCGTCACCGAGCCGTTCAGCGAGTCGAAGCGGGTGAAGGCGGACGACGCCGCCGCCAACCCGGCGGATACGTTCACCGCGCTGAAGCTCAACCTGGTGCGCGACTTCCAGACCGGCATCTACGACTACAACACGATGGTGTCGGTGTTTGTGCGCGCGGAGACGATGGAACCCGCCAAGGTGTCGTTCTCGAGCGCGGAATGGTGTGGCCACGTGTACACCGAGATGACCTTCGCGCAAAAGAGCATCCGCGGCACGGTCGCGAGCTACTTCGAGGGTGAATCGGGGCCGATCTCGCTGGCGCGGCCGCGGAACGGCGTCGGCGAGGACGAGCTGTTCGTCGCGTTGCGCGGGCTTCGGGGGGATTTCCTGGCGGCGGGCGCGACGCGCACGGTGCCGTACCTACCGGGCGTGTTGCACGCGCGGCTGGCGCACAAGCCGCTCGAATGGACGCAGGCCACGATCACGCGCGCGGCGGCGAGCGAGAAGGTCACGGTTCCCGCGGGAACGTTCGACGCGATGCGCTACGACGTGAAGATCGCCGACGGGCGCGCCGGCACGTTCTTCATCGAGAGCGCTTATCCGCACCGCATCGTGAGGTGGTCGCTCCCGCCCGACGTCTCCGGGGAACTCACCGGATCGGCGCGTCTGGAGTACTGGCGTTTGAATGCACAGGGTGGGGAGTCTCACCTGAAGGATCTAGGGCTGCCGGCGCCGAGGTGATCTAGAAACAGACTCCCACCGCTGTGCGCAGGTACGGCGTCTCGCCGAGCTGATTCAGCATGAAGTCCGCCGTGTCCGCGCGCGAGATGCGCACGCTCCACAGGTAGTTGCCCACGCGCGGGCCGTGCTTGTACCCGCCCCGCTTCTTTCCGCTCGTCAACTGTCCCGGCCGCACGATCACCCAGTCGAGGCCGCTTTCGCGCACGACACGCTCCTGCCGCCCCTTGTCGTACCAGTAGAACGGAAGAATGAGAGGAATCGTGAAGAGCGTGTAATAGAGGCCGAGCCGTCCCGCGCTGTCGCCCACGCCGAGCGCCGTTTCCACCACCAGCCGCCGCACGCCGGCGGCCTTCATCGCGTTCACGACGTTGCGGGTCCCTGCGGATAGGATCTGCGACGGACCGAGCCAGCGCTTGTGCCCGAGCGCGCACACCACCGCGTCCGGGTTGTGCACGGCGCGCTCCAGCGACGCAGGGTCCACGACGTCGCCCTGCACGATCACGAGACGCTCGTGTGCGTCGCGGACCCGGGAGGGATCGCGCGCGAGTGCTGTTACATGGTGACCGCGCGCGAGCGCCTGTTTCACGATCTCGCGACCCGTGCCGCCGGTCGCGCCGATGACGAGGATATGCATGCCGTCACTGTACCCGGTCTGCGGTGCAGATTGCGCTTATAATCGCCCCGCTTTTGTTTTATTCTAGGGCGCTCCCGCGGCGTCGACGGCGACGTCAACTTCAATCATAACAGAGGCTTATCCTTGTATCGCATCGAGTCCAGGGTCCAGGCCGGTTCCGCCGCATTCCGGGACAACGCCGCGTTCCAGCGGGACGCGGCGGCGCGTTTTCGCGAGCGCCTGGACACCGTCAAACGCGGGGGTCCGCCCGCCGCGGTCGAGAAGCACAAGGCGCGCGGCAAGCTCACCGCGCGCGAGCGCATCGCGATGCTGCTCGATCACGACACACCCTTCCTCGAGTTCTCGGCGCTCGCCGCCAACGGGATGTACGACGATCAGGCCCCGGGCGCCGGCGTCGTAACGGGCGCCGGTGTGGTGCACGGCCGCGAAGTCGTGGTCGTCGCCAACGACGCCACCGTCAAGGGCGGCACCTACTTTCCGATGACGGTCCTGAAGCACGTGCGCGCGCAGCAGATCGCCATCGAGAACCGGCTCCCGTGCATCTACCTGGTGGATTCGGGCGGCGTGTTCCTGCCGCTTCAGGACGGCGTGTTTCCCGACAAGGATCACTTCGGCCGCATCTTCTACAACCAGGCGGTGATGAGCGCCGCGGGCATCCCGCAGATCTGTGCGGTGATGGGATCCTGCACGGCGGGTGGCGCGTACGTTCCCGCCATGAGCGACGAGAACGTCATCGTCCGCGACCAGGGAACGATCTTCATCGGCGGACCGCCGCTGGTGAAGGCGGCGACGGGCGTCGACGTGAGCGCGGAGGAACTCGGCGGTGCCGACGTCCACACCCGCATCTCCGGTGTGTCGGATCACTTCGCCGAGAACGACGAGCACGCGATCCAGATCCTGCGCAACGTCGTGGAGAGCCTCGGCCGCGGCGAGAAGACGCCCCTCGACGTGCACGAGCCCGAAGACCCGCACTACGACCCCGCCGAGCTGTACGGGATCATCCCGAAGGACCTCTCGAAGCAGTTCGATTCGCGCGAAGTGATCGCGCGCCTGGTGGACGGGAGCCGCTTCCACGAGTTCAAGGCGCGCTACGGCACGACGCTGGTCACGGGCTTCGCCCGTATCATGGGCTACCCGGTGGGCATCGTCGCCAACAACGGCATCCTCTTCGGCGAGAGCGCGCGCAAAGGCGCGCACTTCGTCACCATGTGCGCGACGCGCAAGGTCCCGCTCCTGTTCCTGCAGAACATCACCGGCTTCATCGTGGGCAAGGAGTTCGAACACGGCGGAATCGCGCGCGACGGCGCGAAGATGGTGCACGCGGTGGCGGCCGCGCAGGTGCCGAAGTTCACCGTCATCATCGGCGGTTCCTACGGCGCGGGCAACTATGCGATGTGCGGCCGCGGCTACGCGCCGCGTCTCCTGTGGATGTGGCCCTCGTCCAAGATATCGGTGATGGGCGGCCAGCAGGCCGCGGACGTCCTGTGGACGGTGAGGCAGGACAGCGGCGGCAAGGCGGATAGCGCCGGGGAGAAGGAGTTCAAGCAGCCCATTCTCGAGAAGTACGAGCGCGAGGGGAGCGCATACTATTCCACGGCGCGCCTGTGGGACGACGGCATCCTCGATCCCGTCGACACGCGCGCGGCCGTGGCACTCGCGTTGAGCCTCTCGCTCAACGCGCCCATTCCGGACCACCGTTTCGGTGTCTTCCGCATGTAGGAGCACGCATGGCCAACGAATACACCACGTTCAGGATCGAGAGGGAAGGCGCGGTCGCCTACCTCGTGCTGGATCGTCCGCAGGTGAAGAACGCCTTCGACGAGGTCCTCATCGGCGAGCTGAGCGCGGCGCTGGAAGCGATCGCCCATGACGACGCCGTTCGCGTGATGGTGCTGACCGGCGCGGGCGACGTGTTCTCGGCGGGCGCCGATCTCAACTGGATGAAGAAGGTGGCGGCGTACGGCTTCGAAGAGAACGTGGAGGACGCGCTCATCTTCGCACGCATGCTCGAGTCGCTTTACCGCCTGCCCAAGCCCACCATCGCGCGCATCAACGGGGCGTGCCTGGGCGGCGGCGTCGGGCTGGCGAGCGCGTGCGACGTGGCGATCGCGGTTCCGGAGGCGAAGTTCGCCTTGCGCGAGATTCTCCTCGGCATCGCGCCGTCGGCGATATCGCCGTACGTGCTGCGCAAGATCGGCGAGAACCATGCCCACGACTATTTCCTCACCGGGCGAGCGTTCGACGCGGCCCGCGCCCGTGAGATCGGGCTGGTCAATGAAGTGGTCGAGCACGAGCTCCTGGACGCGGAGATCGACGTGTGGGTGAAGCGCTTTCTGCACGCGGGGCCGAAGGCCATCGCCGCCACCAAGAAGCTCATCAACCGCGTGGCGTGGTCGCCGATCGAGGACGTGCAGGAATACACCGCGCGCACTATCGCGTCGCTGCGCGGGTCGCAAGAGGGTCGCGAGGGTTTCGCCGCCTTCTTCGAGAAGCGCAAGCCCGACTGGGACGTCGAGGGCTGACCACGTGGCCGGCCGCCGCGCAACATCCAGTCCGCCGGGCGCCACGAAGGGGGCCGCGCTGAAGAAGGTGCTCGTCGCCAGCCGCGGCGAGATCGCCGTCCGCGTGATCCGCGCGTGCCGCGAGCTCGGGATTCCAACCGTCGCCGTGTTCTCCGACATCGATCGCCACAGCCTGCACGTCCAGCAGGCGGGCGAGGCCGTGTGCATCGGCCCGGCGCCGCCGGGCGAGTCCTACCGGAACATGGACGCCGTCATCGCGGCCGCGCGCGCCACCGGCGCCGACGCCATCCACCCCTGCTACGGCTTTCTCGCCGAGAACGCGGAGTTCGCCGCGCGGGTCGGGGCGGAAGGGTTGACCTTCATCGGCCCGCCGCCGGCCGCGATCCGCGCTATGGGCTCGAAGATCGAATCGCGGGCGATCATGCGCGAGGCGGGCGTGCCCGTCGTTCCGGGGACCGAGACGGGCAGCAGCGACCCGCGCTGGATCGCGGAGGCGGCGAAACAGATCGACGGCCCGATCTTCATCAAGGCCTCGGCCGGCGGCGGCGGCACGGGGCTGCGGCTCGTCACGGACCGCTCGCAGGTGGAAGCGGCCGCGCGCGCGGCGATCGGCGAGGCGCGTTCCGCGTTCGGCGACGACACGGTCTACATCGAGAAGAAGATCGAGCGCCCGCGTCACATCGAGTTTCAGATTCTGGCCGACGCGCACCACAACATTGTGCACCTGTTCGAGCGCGAATGCTCCATCCAGCGGCGCCACCAGAAGCTGCTCGAGGAAACCCCGTCGCCGGCGCTCACGCCCGCCTTGCGCGCGCGCATGGGCGAGGCCGCGGTGGCCGCGGCCAGGGCGGTCGGCTACGTCAACGCCGGCACGATCGAGTTCATGCTGGACGCGTCGGGCGGTTTCTATTTCCTCGAGATGAACACGCGCATCCAGGTGGAGCATCCCATCACCGAGGCCACCACCGGCATCGACCTGGTGCAGTGGCAGCTGCGCATCGCGCGCGGCGAGAAGCTCGCGTTCACCCAGGAGGACCTCGCGCAGCGCGGTCACGCCATCGAGTGCCGCATCTACGCCGAGGATGAAACGAAGAACTTCATGCCGTCGTGCGGCGTGATTTCGTACCTGTACGAGCCGTCCGGCCCCGGAATTCGCAACGACAGCGGCGTGTACGAGGGCTGGGAGGTGACACCGTACTACGACCCCATCCTCTCCAAGCTGATTGCGTTCGGGGAGGACCGCGAAACGGCGCGGCGGCGCATGCTGCGCGCACTCGACGAGTACGTCGTGCACGGCGTGCAGACTGGAATCGACCTGCACAAGCGCATCCTGGTCCATCCCGTGTTCATCGCGGGCGACGTGACCACGGTGTTCCTGGACGACTACGGGCGGGAGATTCTGATCGGCCCCGGCGGGGACATTCCCGACGAGGCGTTCATCGCGGC
>DASTOO010000200.1:0-4705 GCA_035762505.1 Candidatus Krumholzibacteriia bacterium | reverse complement strand
ACGGCCGCGGCGGCGACGACTTCATGGTCGACGGCGACAGCGACACGGGGAACGGCGATGCGGCCCCCGGACCGGACCTAATCATCGGCGGCGAGGACAGCTGCGACCTCCCATACAACCTCAATAACAGCTGCGGCGGAGACATGGTGAGCTACAGCGGCCGTAACGGGTCCGTATCTGTCGACCTCGCAGATCGGCGGCCTGACGGCCAGCCCGGAGAACGTGACAGTGTCGGCGACGTCGAGTCGATCGAGGGAGGGAGCGGCGCCGACCGGCTCTTCGGGGACGAGCACTCGAACACACTCGTCGGCGGTCCCGGGCGTGATCGGCTGACCGGACGCGGCGGTCGCGACGAGTTTTCTCCGGGCGGAATTGAGGAAACGGGTCGTGGCCGGCCGGGCCCGTGGAAGCCCCCGGCGCGGGCAACGGCGGATACCGTCAGTTGCGGCGGCGGCAGCTTCGACAACGTCTGGAGTCCGCGCCGCATCACCCTCGTCGGGCGCGGCTGCGAGCAGGTGAGCTGGTCCGGAGGGGACGACTTCCGACCGTATCCGAAACCGATCCGCGGCGGTTTCCTCGAGTACAAGGTGCCGGCGTGTCCGTATGCGGAGACCGACGGAATGCGGGTTCCGCGGTGCCGCGGCCGGGTGCGCCTTGCCGAGGCGTCGGGCCGACACCGAACGCTCGCGGCCATGGCGATCCCGTTCAGGCGCGCCGTAGGTGGAACCGAATATGCGGTGCCGCGGCTGGAGATCCCGCTGACTGCGCTCGGACGTCGGCTGGCGGCGACGCGCCGCAAGGTGCGCGCCACGTTGCAGATCGACTACGAGTCGCGCGGCGGATCGGTGCGGTTCGCCTGGAGGATCGAGCTGAAGTTGCCGCGGTGACCCACCGAGCGGCTTCGCCAGCCGTAGGCAACAACATCGTGCCCGGCGCCATCGATCGACAAGATCGTTGACAGCCGCTCTCCAGTGGCTCTCGCTGATCAGCGGATAGCGGGCGTCTCGAAGCTACCCTGGGGTCGACCACGGTCGAGCTGCTCGTCCGTAGGAACGTCCGTCAGCATGGCCTCGCGATTCGGTTTCCCTGAGCCACTATCGTGATGGTCGATGGCGGATGGCCGCGTGATTAGACGAAGCCACGATGTCGACTACGCCAAGCCGTTGTCGGAGGCCGAGGTTCGTCAGGGGGGCCACCGCAGGCGTGTTGGGGGCCAGTGGGATGTGGTCGGCGAGTTGCAGCTGGAGTTCATGATCGCCCAGGGACTGCGACCGGAACACAGGCTGCTCGACGTTGGCTGCGGTGCGCTGCGGGCCGGCGTTCGCTTCGTCGACTACTTGCAGCCGGGTGGCTACTACGGGATCGACATCAACCAGAGCCTGCTCGATGCTGGATTCGAACGGGAGCTCCCAGACCAGTTTCGCGCAAAGTTACCGCGTGAGCACCTTCGCGCGACGGATCGTTTCGATTGTGACTTCGGCGTGCAGTTCGACTTCGCGATCGCCACGTCGCTGTTCACGCACATCTCGCTCAACCAGATTCGGCTGTGCCTGTATCGAGTGGCAAAGGTGATGCCTCCTGGTGCCAGATTCCTTGCGAGCTACTTCGAGGCGCCACGATTTCACCCGCTTGCCGAATCCCTCGCCGACGGGCGGTTGTGGACCGAGCGCGACGCCTTCTTCTATTACCGGGAGGATATGCGATTCGCAGCGCAAGGATCGCCGTGGAAACTGCGTTTCATCGGGGCTTGGGGTCACCCCCGCAATCAGCGTATGGTGGAGTTTCGGCGAGTCAAGAGACCGTCGCGGACACCCAGGGATCGACTCGCGCGCGCAGCGCAGCGGATGCCGCATCTGCTATCGAGACGGCTTCGGCAGCGCTGAAACGGTCGCTGGCGACCGGGTGGCCGACTAGAACGTGCGCGGCGGTGAGCCATACGATCAGCACCTGCACCGCCGTTGAGGCGCCGAATGCACGATGCCGGCCGGGAGCGTCGTGTTGCCAGCGGCTACGCGGTATCCGCCTGATCCAGGATGTGGACTTCTACGGATGCCGAAAGGTAGCGAACTAGTGAGGCTCTACTCAGTACATGGGGATCGCAGTACGGGTAAGCCAGCTCTTTCCGCCACGGCAGGTGGTAGCCGCTGGCGTCGTGGTGCTTAGCGCCTGCGCGCTCGTACCCGCGTCAGTGGCCACGGGCCAGTCGTATCGCTTCGTCAGTGCGCCGGACAGTTGGAACAGCGACATCGGAGACGTGCGCAAGGCGGTCGGCTGGGATCCCGGCGAGCCGAATAGCATCAACCACGCGTGGCGCGGAGCGATCGACGCGGTGCTCGACGAAATGGCGTTGCGCAAGCCGCGTTTCGCGTTGGTCGCTGGCGACATTGTGCAAGGCGAGTGGGACGAGGATCTCGACGGCTACGGCACCTTCGGTATGACCGCTGACCTGATTGGCAAGCGGCGCGCGATTCGCGCTGCCGCCCGCACGTACTACCCGCAGTGGCGCGCGCCGTTCAGTCGCCACGGCCTGCGCGTCCATGCTGCTCTCGGCGATCACGAGATCGGCGACAACTGGTGGGACGAGCCGTCTGAGCGCGCAGTCGTCGCGACCTACAAGAGCGCTTGGTCAAACCGATTTACCTACCGGCCATCTACCGGGCGGTTTGTCTACTCCAGCCATCCGCCGACCCGCACGCAGCACGCGAGGACCGCGTACGCCTTTCGGAGCGGGCCAGCGCTCTTTGTCAGCGTCGACGCCTTCCATCAGCGCCCCGACGGGGTCGTTCACACCGAGGTCGTCGGATCACAACTGCGCTGGCTCCGCCGAGTGCTGGCCCGCGCACGCCGCGACCCATTGATTCGATTCGTGATCGTCCAGGGCCACGCTCCAGCACTGCGCGCCGAACGACAGGTCGGTTCATCCGACCTTCGCATCAGGGGCGGCGAATCGAGCCGGTTCTGGCGCACCCTCGAAACGCACGACGTCGACCTCTATCTGTGTGGAGAATCGCATGCGATCAGCACGGCCAACCGCGGCGGCGTCGAGCAGGTGGTGCACGGCTCGACCCTCTCATTCGCCACGTTCAACTACCTGACCGTCGCCGTGTCCCCGACGCGGCTCGCCCTCACGCTGCGCAGAGCGCCGCTGACGCGGACGTCGACGGCTAGGCTTTGGCAGGTGGGCGATTGGCGCCCTTCGGCGACGCTCCGAGTCGGACGATTCGCCGTCGTGGGAACGATGACCATCGCCGCCGACGGACATGAACAGAACCGGCGAGGCATATTCCGACTCAGCCGCCACAACTACTAGGGGCATGAATCGGTTCCGATCAGCAGCGGAATCCTTCTGAGCGCCCGACCAGCTATTTCGCATGGGCCTAGGGGTCCGCTCGGAGCCTCGCGACAGCATGGAGGGGAGGAGGAACAGGGCGCAGGGTGAGACCGCTACTTCTCGGCAAAGGAGCCGTCCTGGTACACGGGCTCGACCGTCCGCTCGCTGTTGAGATGGACGAAAGGGGGGCGTCTCCGCTGCCGAATGGCTCGCTTCTATTTCCGAAGAATGCAGGCGTCTTCCTGAGCGTCGGCAGTGGGCCTCTCGCTGGGCGTCGGGCCGCGGCGCGCGATCAGCCGGCGTGGAGAATGTCCTGCCCATTCGCAGGGCGGCGACGGCGCGCTCGAGCCGAAGCACCCGGAGGCCCACGCGACGTGCTGTAAGCGGGCAGCCACCGTCGCAGGGGCGCGGCGAGCCGGTGGCTCGGGTGGCCGTCATAGCGGCCCGGACTGGATCGGGGGCATGAGCGTGCACGCGAGACGGCTGCCGGACGGTGCGCAGTCCGGGATCGAACCCGTCAGGCGCGTGCGCGCGTACAGGTCAAGAACCCGGAGCCGACCGGGCCGAAGAAGGTGTGGATCAAGGCGCGCGAGGACGCGTTCGAGTTGCTGACGCTGCGCGAGGCCCGCCACACCGCCTCGAGTTACATGGCGCCGCCGGACTCACCCCGAAAGCGGCGCAGGAGGCGATGGGCCACGCCGACATCCGCACGACGTTGAACATCTACGCGAAGGCGGTGCGGGGCTGGCAGGAGCAGGCCGGCTGCGCAGCTGGACGCCTACCTCGACGGCGCAACGGGGCTCCCTGCCCGGGACGAGCTTCGCGCGACAGTCGCGCGACAGTCGCGGTCCGAAACCGAGCGGTCAAGAGCGGTTCCCCAGCGGTTGAGAACCGCCCGCTAGAGCCAAAATGGGCTCTACGCCGCGGCGTGGAGCGGATTTCGAATCCCCGTAGCGGTACTTCAGGAAGCCCGCCCGTCGAGGCAGGTTTCGTCGTTCTGGACATTCCCGGGCGATAGCCGCCAACTTTTCGCCGCGCCGTCGTTTGTACCCAGCAGACGGCGCGCGCTTCCGGTCAGGACCCCCAGACCCGGACGCGCGTCGTCGGGCAGATCGGCGCCCCGCCGGTCGCACCGGGCGTACGGACCCTAGGCGCGGGGCGGGGCGCCTTGTCGCCATCTTGCCCGGATGCGGCCCCCGGGATTCCGCCACGCGCGAAACCGTCCCCGCCCCGGGCGAGTGACGATCTAGGCGTCTTGTCGCGCCACTGATTGAGTGATCCAATCACCCTGTTTCCGAGGAAGGAGGGTGTGGTGGAGAGACGCAACACGCGCCGGGAGTTCGTGCGTGTCGGGGCCGGCGGTGGGCTGCTGCT
>DASTOO010000199.1:0-3645 GCA_035762505.1 Candidatus Krumholzibacteriia bacterium | reverse complement strand
TCGTGCCCGCCGGCGACTGATCGGCGGTTCTTTCGGCGCGCCTGCTGCGCTATACTCCGGGCATGCACATCGTCGCCGCGGGCGCGCTCGTCTTCGCCGCCGGGATCTTCTTCGGCATCTTCGGAGCGGGCGGCTCGATCCTCCTCGTACCGATACTCGTCTACGTCCTGAACCTGCCGGTGAAGATGGCGCTCGGGATGTCATTGCTCATCCTGGTGTTGACCGGCGGCTTCGCCACCCTCGCCCATGCGCGTTCACGCAACGTGAGCTGGAAGATCGGGCTGCGGTGGGCCGCGGCCGGCATTCTCGGGGCTTATGTGGGGGGGCGCGTGGCGGAGCACGTCCCCGAGAAGGTGCTGCTCATGATATTCGCCGTCGTGGTCGTGTTGGCCTCGATCGCCATGATCCGTCGGCGGATGCCGGACATGAAGCGCGCGCCGGTGACGCACATCGATCTGCCGAAGGTGATCGTGGTTGGGTTCCTGCTCGGCTGCTTCACCGGCATGATCGGTGTCGGGGGCGGCTTTCTCATCGTTCCCGCGCTGGTCCTGGTGTGCGGTCTCGACGTGAAGCTCGCCATCGGCACCTCGCTGCTCGTCATCACCATCAATTCACTCGGCGGCTTCGTCGGATTCGCTGCGCACGAGGATTTCCCGGCCGGCCTGACCGCGACCGTTGCTGTTCTGACGGCGGCCGGGGGACTCGTCGGCGAACGGCTGGGCAAACCGCTGCCATCTCACCGGCTGCGGCCCGCATTCGGCGTCTTCCTCCTGCTCGTCGGCGCCGCCATGGCGGTCCAGAATCTCATCGAAATGCTCGGGGCGCACTGAGCCCCGCCGGACTCAACAAGGAGACTCAACATGTTCGACCTCAAAGCCATCCAGAACGCGCTCGGGGAACTCGGCTTCGACGCCTGGCTGCTCTACGATTTTCGCGGCAACAACACGCTCGCACTGCGCGTCCTCGATCTCGACGGCAAGGGAATGGCCTCGCGCCGCTTCTTCTATCTCATCCCCGCCAAGGGAACGCCGCAGAAGCTCGTCCACCGCATCGAGTCCGCCACCCTCGACCATTTGCCTGGCGACAAGAAGGTATACCTGCGTTGGCAGGAGCTGGAGGCGGGCATAATGGAGCTCGTGTCGCCTTACAAGCGCGTGGCGATGGAGTACTCGCCGCGCAACGCCATTCCCTACGTGTCGCAGGTGGACGGCGGCACCATCGAGCTCGTGAAGAGCACGGGCGTTTCGGTGGAGTCGTCCGGCGATCTCATCCAGGTTTTCGAGGCCATGTGGGACGACGAGCAGTGGAACATGCACCTCGAGGCCGACCGGCATAACGACGCTGCCTTCGACGTGGCGTGGAAGATGATGGCGGACGGCGTGCGCGCGGGGAAGCCCGCCACCGAAGTGAGTGTCCAGGCCGCCATCATGGAACACTTCAAACGCAACGGCCTCACCACCTACCACCCGCCCATCGTGGGCGTGGGCCCGCACGGCGGCGACCCGCACTACGAGCCCGTCCCCATGCACGACAGCCCGATTCGTGAAGGGGACTTCGTGCTCGTGGACCTGTGGGCCAAGATGGACCGGCCCCGCGGCGTCTACAGCGACATCACGCGCGTTGGCTTCATGGGGAAGACCGTGCCGGAGGAGTACACGAATATCTTCAAGATCGTGCAGGCGGCACGCGACGCGGCGGTCGACGGCGTGAAGGCCGCCTTCCGCGAGAAGCGCCCGCTCCACGGCTGGGAAGTGGACGACGCCGCGCGCAAGGTCATCCAAAAGGCGGGCTACGGCGACCACTTCGTGCACCGGACCGGCCACAGCATCGGGCAGGAGACGCACGGCAACGGCGCCAACATGGACAACCTGGAAACGCACGACGAGCGTCTCGTCATGAAACGCACCTGCTTCTCCGTGGAGCCGGGGATCTATCTGCCGGAATTCGGCGTGCGCCTGGAGGTCGACGTGTTCGTCGACGGCGACGGCGAGGTCCACGTGACCGGCGGACCGCAGAGCGAAGTGCTGCCCATTCTGGCGAAGTATTAGCGCCCGGGCGTCACGTCGCGTGCAGGCCTGCCGCCGTCCCCACGATGCGCTCCGCCTCCAATCGATTATGATACGCGCAGAGTAGCCTTAGATTATCCGGCGTGTTCGCGCCGCCGTGCGCGACGGGTTTCACGTGATCGATCTGCAATACAAAAGAAGACCCGCAGCGCCGGCCGCCAGGACTGACGTAAGCACACTGTCCTCGGTCCCGCAGAAACACCTGATCGCGAACACGCGCCGGAACGTAACGTGTGTGGGCTGTTGGGTCCTTGCGCGGGCGCTGTTCTCGCGAGCCGGCATCTCCAGCGGGGCTCTGTTCAATCGCCCTGCGCCGCTCACGGCGCGCCGACGGATCGTGCTTCTCCAGATAGGCGTCCATCGCGAGCTCGAAGGCCTGCTCGAACGAGGGATTCGGCGATAACTTGTGCGAGGCGAGTGACTTGATCTTCTCGGCCTTCTCCATGAAGACCTCGCTGGCGGTGAACCGAATGACGAGGCGATGCTCGAAGGTTGTCGTGCCGCACGTCTCTCCGGGGCACGCCGGCCGGTCGGGCGGAGCAGCGGGAGCACCGTCGCTGCGACGGTAAGCACTCTTTTCACAAGCGTCACCGGCCGGCGCGGAGACGCCGAGGCCCGCCGCCGGTGCGCGCGGGGCGGCAGCCACCGCCACCACCAGGGGCCGCACCCGGTCCGGCATCATCGCGCCGGGTTGGTACTCCGCCCGGATGCGGTCGACCTCTCGTTGCGACCGGCCCCGGATCCGCGCGAGCAGGAGGGTCTTGTTCCCGGCGTTGAGCACTCTCGAGATCCGCGCGATCGTGCTCAGGTTGACCTCGTTGGCTTCGAGCATGCCCAGGACTTCGGGGAAACGGGCCACACAACGCGCCGCCCGTATTCTCCGCACGGCCGCGGGCTCGGAGTAGCCCAGGGCATGGGTGCAGTAATCGAACAGCGACGAGTACCCCTGCGTGAGATGCAGCTTGCGCCGTTCGATTTCATTCAGATGCTGCAGTACGCCGAGTGTGGCCGAACGCTCGCGACGGGTGAGTTCGAGCGTGCGGGAGAGGATATCCTTGTCGGAGAGTGAACGAAGAGAAACAGACATGAGCGCAACCTCCTGCGCGTTGACATGAACAACGAACCAGCGCGGGAGGAGCGCTGACACAATCAACATAGCAACGATTGTTAATTGGTCAACACACAGGATGTGGTAGGCGCGCGCGGTGTGACACAACGCGCGAACGCGCAGTCTGCCATCCTAAGGCGTGCCTCAAAGTTCGCGCTTGACCGCAACTCGGGAAGGGGCTTTGCTGATGACGCCAAGCCCACACAGGAGAAACCCAAGGTGAACACAAAGCTGCTCGCACTCTTCGCCGTGGCGCCGCTGTTCCTGGCAGCCGGCGCGCGCGCACAACCCCGTGAGATTCCCTACGGCGCGTTCGCGTTCGACATCTCCTTGACCCTCCCGGGCACCCCGGACGAGATCTTCGGCGCGATCACCGGCGACATCAGCGGCTGGTGGGATCATTCCTTCTCGACGAAGCCGGCGAAGTTGTACGTGGAACCTGTGGTGGGCGGCGGGTTCTACGAGTACTTC
>DASTOO010000198.1:0-5301 GCA_035762505.1 Candidatus Krumholzibacteriia bacterium | reverse complement strand
CGCATCCGCGCCGCGGTGGACGCCGCCCTGACGGCCAGGGGACTCGCCGCCAACGAGACCGCGCCCGACGTGCTGGTCGTCTATCACTCCGGCCTCAAGGACAAGGTCGACATCACCGACTGGGGCTATTCCTACTCCGGCACCTACTGGGGTTGGGCGGGACGAGACATCGACGCGCAGAACTACACCGAGGGCACCCTGATCGTCGACCTCGTGGACGCCTCCTCGCGGCAGCTCGTGTGGCGCGGGAGCGCCACCGGCGTCGTCGACCCCGCACGCACGCCGGAAGAGCGCGAGCGCGCCGTCAGGGAGATCGTGGCGAAGATGTTCGACAAATACCCGCCGCGCCGCTGACCGCGCAACCGGGGGCGACGGGAGAGGCGTCCATCTAGGCCCCGTCGTAGCCCCGCCACAGGTACAACGTGCCGACGGTTCGATACGGGCGCCACTTCTCCGCGATTCTCTCCAGGCGGGCCGGGCGCGTGTCGCGGCGCAGCCGGTAGCGCGCCATCATGGCCTTGCGGAGCCCGAGGTCACCCACCGGGAACACGTCCAGTCGGTTGAGCGCAAAGATTAGGAACATGTGCGCCGACCAGTTCCCCACGCCCTTGATGGCGGTGAGCCGCGCGATCACCTCTTCGTCGCTCTTCCCCGCGAAGGAGCGAAGGGAGGTCCGCTCGCGCGCAAAGACCTCGGCGACATTGCGCACGTACACCGCCTTGGAGCGCGAGAGCCCGCACGCGATGAGGGTCACGGGCGAAAGCGCGAAGATGTCCTCGGGCCGCGGCCGTCCACCGCCCATCGCGTCCGCGAGGCGCGCGTAGATCGAACGCGCGGCGTGGGTGGACAGCTGCTGCGACACGATCGTCTCCAGCATCACCTGGAAGGCGTTGGTGGTGGCGTGCAGATCGTAGGGGCCGAAGCGGCTCACGAGCTGCGCCACCACCGCGTCGCTCGCGGAGAGATGCGCGGCCGCGCGCCGCATCTCGCGATCGAGCCCGGCCTGCCGGGAGGAACTGCGCCGGTCGAGCCATGCCATGGCGCGATCATAGCGGTCCGGCGCGAGCGCGGGAAGGGGTCGCTTCTATTGAAGCACGGGCCCGGTTCTGTTAGCGTGGGTGCGGGACGCAACACCATGACCGCACCAGACGAATCCGGCATCATCCACGACTGGAATCCGCTCCCGCCTGCGCCGCCGTACGCGCTCAAGCTCAACGACGAGACGCTGCGTGACGGGCTGCAGTCGCCATCGGTCTTCAATCCGTCCATCCCTGAGAAGCTGGAGATCCTGCACTTCATGGAGGATCTCGGTCTCTACTCCGCGGCCATCGGACTCCCCGCGGCGGGGCCCAGGGCCTTCCAGGACGTGCTCGCCATCGCCGGCGAGATCGCGAGGGCGCGGCTGAAGATATACCCGTACTGCGCGGCGCGCACCCACCAGAACGATATCCTGCCCATCATCGACATTCAGCAGAAGACGGGGATCAAAGTACAGGCCGCGCTGTTCATTTTCTCCAGCCCCATCCGCCAGCTGGCCGAGGACTGGTCCGTGGACCGGCTGCTCAAGGTGAGCGAAGCAGCGATCGACTTCGCGCACCGCAACGACGTCCCGGTCATGTACGTCACCGAGGACACGACGCGCTCCCGGCCGGAGACGCTGGAGCGCCTGTACCAGCTCGCGATCGACATGAACGTCGAGCGGCTGTGCATATCCGACACCGTGGGCCACGCGACGCCGGCGGGGGCCGACGCGGTGGTGCGGTTCATCCGCTCGCTCGTCACGCGCTCGGGGAAGAACATCGGCGTCGACTGGCACGGCCATCGCGACCGCGACTTCGCGGTGGCGAACTCGATCGCGGCGTTCTACGCGGGCGCGGACCGCATCCACGGGTCGATGCTCGGCATCGGCGAGCGCGTGGGCAACACGCCGCTGGACGCACTCATGGTGAACTTCAAGCTGATGGGGGTGTTCGACCAGGACCTGAGGAGGCTCCCCGCGTACGCGAGGCGGGTGTCCGCGGCGTGCCGCGTGTCGATTCCCGACAACTACCCCATCCTCGGAAGGGACGCGTTCCGCACCCAGACCGGCGTGCACGCCGACGCGATCGTCAAGGCGTACCGCAAGGGCGACGCGTGGCTGGCGAACCGGATCTACAGCGGGGTTCCCGCGGACGAAGTGGGACTCGAGCAGATCATCGAAGTGGGGCCGATGAGCGGGAAATCGAACGTTCGCTACTGGCTGGAGTCACGCGGCATCGCGGCCGCCGACGATCTCATCGACCGGGTCTTCGATCACGCCAAACGGACCGATCATATTCTCAGCGATGAAGAGATCCGCGGGATCGTGGAGATCGTTCGCGGAAAGACCGCTCCCTGACGCTCCGGGGGACGCCGCGCGCGGCGCTACCTGCGATACAGCGCCTTCACGCCGCCCCAGGTCTTCGACTCCACCGGGACCGCGTTGTCGCGCGCGATGATCCGGTACCCCGCGACACCGTCGAACGCGCGGTTCGCGTCCTTGTCCGAGAACGCGATGATCTCGAGCCCGGCGGCACCCACCCACGAGAGCCGGTGCACACCCGTGTCCGCGTAGAAGCCGTTACCCAGACTCGTCAGCACCTCGACCGGCGCGAGCTCCGCGGTGAGCGAGCCGGCCAGGGAGCCGTCCACGAAGACCTGCACGTACGACGAGGACGGAACGGGCCAGAAGCGCAGGCACAGGCTCCCGAGCGTGCGCGGCTCGGTGCCGAACCCGTCGACGATCACGTCGAAATCGGTCGCGAACGTGACGAACTCGTTCCGCCCCGTCGGAGAGACCTCGAATCCGGTGAGCATCGGCGCGCGATACAACTCGAGCGGAATGCGCTGTTCGGCGCGATCCCACAGCATCTGACCGGCGATGGCGTACGCCCCGTCGAACCTCGCGTCGCCCTGATGTACAACTTCGTAGCGGTTCGCGTCATAGCGGAACGCCGCGGGCGAACTCGGATAGACGAGATAGGACGGTTCGGCGTGAGCGCGACCGGCCAGGGCGGTCGCGGATAGCAGCAAGCCGAGCACGATGCCCTTTTTCGTGCCCATAGGATGCGATGACCTCCGCGTCGGACCCGCGCGATTGGCTCGCCGGGCCGCGGTGCTGGTGGAACTTCGATGATGTCTGTCGCGGGGGAGACACGGCCCGGAGGCCGTCCGGACGCACTTTCCCCCTCAGAAACGTGCAAAAGTATAGCACAAATTCAGGGCGGGAAGAAGAACGTGCCCCGGGAGCTTCCCGCATCGAGTGATTTTACTGCATACATGACAAGAGGTTACCGGAGCGGGTACCGGCGCGCTCCGGCAAGGGCTTTGGGGTTCTCGGCCGGCACGCCCGGTGCTACACTGCGATTCATCGCCGCCCCGACGGTGCGGGCGCCCCTCGACCCGCACAAGGAGGATTTCGATGTCGCGCATGCTTCGTCACGCTGTTCTGGCCGGCGTTCTGCTCGCCGGGCTGTCCGGCTGCGGCGGTCGCGGCGAACGCGCCGAGGAGAACGCAACCGGTGGCAACGCGGCGGGCGACGCGTCCGGGGCGAAAACGGGCGGAACCGTCATCCGGCGGCTCGAGTCCGAGTGCAAGACGCTCAACTACGTGCTCGCGACGACGGCCTACGAGCAGTTCGTTCTCCGCCACCTTTACGACCCGATCGTCGACTACGACGAGAACGGCGACCTCGTGCCGGTGCTGGCGGCATCACTCCCGGTGGTGAGCGCCGATCACCTGCGCGTCACCATCAAGCTTCGCGAGGACATTCACTGGCAGGACGGCGTCCCCATCACGTCCCGCGACGCCAGGTTCGCGCTCGCCAGGATCCAGGATCCCGACGTGCCGGCGCTGAACAAGCTGGCCTACTTCGAAAAGCTCGCCCGTCTGGAAACGCCGGACGACCACACCCTCATATTCGTGTGGAAGGAGCCGTTCGCGCCGGGCATGTACGCCATCACGCAGCTGTGGCCGATCCCGGAGCACATCTACGGGCAGGGTGACTTTCTCACCCATCCCGCCAATCGGAAGCCGGTGGGTTCGGGGCCGTTCATACTCGATGAGTGGCGCTCCGGCCAGTACATCAGCCTCAAGCGCTACGACGACTACCACGGCCGCAAGGCCTATCTCGACCGCATGATCTTCAAGGTGGTGGAGGACGACGCGGTGGCGCTCAACATGCTGAAGATCGGCGAGCTGGACGAGATGCGCGTGACGCAGATCCAGTGGGAGAAGCAGACGGTCGACGCCGACTTCGAGGCCCGGTTCAACCGATACCAGTACTACTACCCCCAGTACAACTTCATCGGATGGAACTGCCGGACGCCATGGTTCACCGACGGGCGCGTCCGCCTCGCGATGACGCTGCTCTTCGATCGCGAGAGCATCAACAACAAGATCTACTCCGGCTACGCGCGTCTGGTGAGCGGGCCCTTCTATATCAATTCATGGGCCTACGACAAGACGGTGAGGCCGCACCCGTACGACCCGGTGCGGGCACGCCAGCTCCTGGACGAAGCCGGCTGGATCGACAGCAACGGCGACGGCATCCGCGACAAGGACGGCAGGAAGTTCGAGTTCGAGCTCAATATCGCCCACGGGAGCAGCATCGCCCCGCAGTTCGCGCAGCTCCTCCAGGAAGAGTGCGACAAGTCGGGTGTGCGCGTGAACATCCGGTCGATCGAGGCGTCCACGTTCTTCGGTAAGGTCGACAAGGGCGAATGCGACGCGTGGACGCTGGGTTGGAACCTGGACCTCGATCCCGACGTGTACGACACGTTCCACTCCAGCAAGGCCCCACCCAACGGGGTGAACTACGGCGGGTACCGCAACTCCGCGGTGGACAGCCTGCTGGTGGCGGGCCGCGCCGAGTTCGACGAGGAGAAGCGCACCGCCATCTACCACTGGGTGCACCGGATCATGCACGAGGATCCGCCCTACACCTTCGTCAACGCGGTACCGGAGAAGCGCCCCATCGCCCGGCGGATCCAGGGCGTCCTCATGTCGCCCAAGGGACCTTACGACTTCTGGCCAGGGGCGAACTACTGGTGGATCGACAACGACGCGAGCCGCGTCGCCTCCGGCCAATGACGAGATGCTGCAGTACACGCTCCGGCGGCTCCTGTACCTCGTACCCACGCTGATCGGCATCACGATCGTCACGTTCGCCGTGATCAATCTCGCGCCGGGCGACCCGGTGGAGCTGGTCAATCGCGGCGAGATGGCCGCGCGAATCTCGCCGCAGGCCTACCACAACATGCTGCATCTGTACGGGCTGGACG
>DASTOO010000197.1:0-2987 GCA_035762505.1 Candidatus Krumholzibacteriia bacterium | reverse complement strand
CGCGATGATGCAGGTGCGCGTCAGCACCGACGCCATCGCTTCGATCGGCCGCAATACGGACATCCTCATGGCCTTCAACCAGGAGGCCTTCGACGTGTGGGGCGACCGGATGAACCCCGGCGGCGTCCTGCTCTACGATCCCAAACACTGCGCCGTCCCTGAGGACTATCCCTTCGCCCGCGTCGGAGTGCCGCTGCACGACACGGCCATGAAGGAGACGGGCGCGCGCATATCCAAGAACATCGTGGCGCTGGCGTCGATGATCGGGGCGCTCGACATTCCGCCGCAGTTCTCGCGCGCGCTGATCGAGAAGCGGTTCAAGCGCAAGGGCGACGAGGTCGTGGCCACGAACCTCAAGGCGTTCGAAGCCGGCTTCGCCATGCTGCGCGAGGAACCGCGTCTTGCGGGAATGCGGCTCGCGCCCTCGAAGACGGGGAAGAAGCCCGATGGCCGCGTGATTCTCTCCGGCAACCAGGCGTTGAGCCTGGGTGCCATCGCCGCCGGATGTCGCTTCGTCGCCGGCTACCCGATCACACCGGCGACCCAGGTGCTCGAGTTCATGATGAAGCACCTGCCCGCCTTCGGCGGCAACGTCGTGCAGGCGGAGGACGAGATCGCGGCCATCGCGGCGTGCCTGGGGGCGTCCTACACCGGGGCCAAGGCCATGACTGCCACCTCCGGGCCGGGCCTGTCCCTGATGAGCGAGCTCATCGGCATGGCCTCCATCTCGGAGATTCCGGTGGTGGTGGTCGACGTGATGCGCAGCGGCCCGGGTACGGGCATGCCTACCAAGACCGAACAGGCGGACCTCATGTTCGCGGTTCACGGCAGCTCGGGTGAGGCGCCGCGCATCGTGCTCGCCGCGACCAGTATCGAGGACTGCTTCCGCCAGGCGGTGAACGCGTTCAACCTGGCGGAGCGGTTCCAGATGCCCGTGATCCTGCTGAGCGACCAGTCGATGGGCTACCGGACGCGCACGATGGAGACGCCCGACCTCTCGGATATTCATCTCGTGGATCGCGCCACACCCACCGCCGCGATGCTCGAGGACTACCACCGTTTCGCCGACACCGAAACCGGCGTGTCGCCGATGGCGCTGCCCGGCACGGAAAACGGCATGTACGTGACGACGGGCCTCGAGCACGACGAGACGGGCGCGGCCGACTATACGCCCGAGAACCGGAACAGGATGGTCGCGAAGCGCTTCCGCAAGATGGAGACGCTGGTGCGCGAACTGGACGCCAACGGCAACGGCGTGCACGACAGCGGCGACGGCGCGGAGATCGGCGTCATCGGCTGGGGCTCCACCGAGGGCCCCATCGCGGAGGCGCTGAAGAAGATCCGCGCGGAGGGGGTCCGCATCGCGCACCTGCAGCCGCGCATCCTGCATCCGCTGCCGGCCCGGCAGATCGAGACCTTCCTGTCACCCTTGAAGAAGGTCATCGTGTTCGAAGAGAACCACACGTCGCAGTTCTCGCGGCACCTTCGTTCCCACGTTCGCATCAACGGCACCGAGTTCGTCGACGTGAACCAGTGCACGGGACTTCCGTTCACGGCCGACGAAGTCTACGCCGCGCTCGCGGAACACGTGTAGCATCCACCCGGAGGAAACATGACCCAGGCCATCGCGCTCAAGCCCAAGGACTACAAGAACGACGTCGAGCCTATCTGGTGCCCGGGATGCGGGGATTTCGGCGATCTCGCCGCGTTCACCCAAGCGCTCGCGGCGATGCAGCTCGACCCCCGGGAAATCGCGATCGTCTCGGGCATCGGCTGCTCGGGGCGCTTCTCGCACTTCATCAAGAGCTACGCCTACCACACCGCGCACGGGCGCGCGCTGCCGACCGCGGTCGGCGTCAAGGCGGCCAATCCTGGTCTGAAGGTGTTCGTGGTCGGCGGCGACGGCGATGGGCTCTCGATCGGCGGCGGGCACATCCCGCACGCCGCGCGGCGCAATCCCGACATCACGTATCTCATCCTCGACAACGCGATCTACGGCCTCACCAAGGGGCAGGGCTCGCCGACGTCACCCTTCGGGATGGTCACGCCCACGACGCCGTTCGGCCTCGAGGACCCGCCGCTCGACCCGCTGCGGATGTTCCTCGCATACGGGGTCAGCTTCGTGGCGCGCGGATTCTCGTCCGACGTCAAGGGGGTCGCGAAACTCATCCAGGCCGGCGTCGAGCACCGCGGCTTCTCGCTGATCCTGTTGGTGTCGCCGTGTCCGACGTTCAACCAGGTCATCACCTTCGATTACATGAAGGGCGTGGTGGCACCGATCCCGGACGACCACGACCCGTCCGACCTCGACGCAGCGTTCCGGCTCGCGCTGAACCGGGAGAAGTTCTATACGGGCATCTTTTACAAGAACGACACGCTCGCGACGATGGACGCGAAGCTCGAGCACCAGCGCCGGCTCACGATGGACAAGCAGCCGCGCACGCTCGAGGCGCTGTTCGGCCAGTTCTAACGCTCCGTCCGTCGCGGAGCAGTGTGAACGCCGTAGACGCAGGTGGCACAAAAGGCGACACTTCCTGCACGGCCCCGGCCGCGGGGAGCCGGGGAAGCCCCTGCCCTCCCGCCGGGCCGTCCCACCCATGTGAAAAGCTTCGCTTGACAAGGTCCTTGCAAAACCGCTAATTAGAAGCGCCCCGATATTCCGGGCCATCCCACCACGGCCCGGAAGCCCCATGTGAAATGCATAACTCGTTGATTGGCACGGGAATTGGTACGTGTTCCGTGCGGAGGGATATCACATGCGTCGTCCGGCATCTGCCGCCCTGGGAATAGCCACGCTCCTCATGACCTCGTGGACCGTTCAGGCCCGCGCGGACTCATCCACCAGCTCATATTCGGCGGAAGTCGACGTCCGGCTGGAAACGGTACGCAACCTGATTGCGGCCAAGGACTACGCCGGCGCGAAGAAGATGGCGGAGGACGTGACCGTCACGACACCCACCCTTCCCGACGGCTGGATGCTGCTCGGC
>DASTOO010000196.1:0-16698 GCA_035762505.1 Candidatus Krumholzibacteriia bacterium | reverse complement strand
GAGACTGTAAGCTTTTCTGTGTAACTGGCCTTGGACTACACTCTATCAAGGAGGAAGGACCATGGCCAAGCCTGATTCCACCGACAAGTTCATCGACGACCTCATCCGGGGCAAGAAGCCCGAAGAGATCTTAGGGGACGAAGGCGTCCTCAAGCAACTGACCAAGCGCCTGGTCGAGCGTGCGCTCGAGGGCGAGATGACGCACCACCTCGGCTACGAGCCCCACGCGCCCGAGGGCAAGAACACCGGCAACTCCCGCAACGGGAAGACGGTGAAGACCGTCATTGGCGAGAGCGGCGAGTTGGAGATCACCGTCCCGCGCGACCGCACTGGCGAGTTCGAGCCCAAGCTCCTCCCGAAGCGCCAGCGCCGGCTCCCGGGGTTCGACGACAAGGTGATCGCACTCTACGCGCGCGGGATGACGACGCGTGAGATCCAAGGCCATCTGGAGGAACTCTACGGGGTCGAGGTCTCGCCCCAGCTCATCTCGGCGGTGACCGACTCGGTGATGGACGACGTGGCGGCCTGGCAGAGCCGACCGCTCGATCCGGTCTACCCGATCGTCTATCTTGACGCGCTTCACCTGAAGATGCGCCACGAGGGGCGCGTGCAGAATCAGGCGGTCTATCTCGCGCTCGGCATCACGCTCGAGGGGAGGAAGGAACTCTTAGGGCTTTGGATCGGCGAGAACGAGGGGGCGAAGTTCTGGCTCTCGGTGATGACAGAGCTCAAGAACCGCGGCGTGCAGGACATCCTGATCGCCTGCGTCGACGGGCTGAAGGGCTTCCCCGAGGCGATCGAAAGCATCTACCCGAAGACACAGGTGCAGCTGTGCATCATCCACATGGTGCGTCACTCGCTCAAGTACGTGGGCTGGAAGGAGCGCAAGGCCGTGGCCGCGGACCTGCGCGCGGTCTACACCGCCGCGACCGCCGAGGCGGCCGAGCATGCGTTGGATGCCTTCGAGAAGAAGTGGGCGCCGCGCTTCCCGTCGATCGTGAAGAGCTGGCGCACGAACTGGTTGAACGTGATCCCGTTCTTCAGCTACCCACCGGAGATCCGCAAGGTCATCTACACGACCAATGCGATCGAGTCGATCCAGTCGAGTCTTCGCAAGATGACGCGGCAGCGGGGCGCGTTCCCGAACCAGGACAGCGTGCGCAAGGTGATCTACCTGGCGCTCTCGCGGATCTCGAAGAAGTGGAAGCGACCGGTCCTGGACTGGGTCGCGGCCTTAAATCACTTCAGCGTGGTGTTCGAGGGGAGAATCTAAGCGGCAGACGAAGATGGGTCAGTTACACAGAAATCTTGACACTCTCGGTCAATCCGGCCATTCACCGTTAACTTATTTCCCCATGAA
Organism: Candidatus Krumholzibacteriia bacterium; assembly: GCA_035762505.1. Lineage (GTDB taxonomy): Bacteria > Krumholzibacteriota > Krumholzibacteriia > WVZY01 > JAKEHA01 > JAKEHA01. The sequence goes on along the minus strand of DASTOO010000196.1, from coordinate 15,338 downwards.
GAGTTGGCAGGTCGCCGGCATCGTTGCTTTGGGCTCCCTCGGCCTGTACACACTGACGTCCAGCCACACCGTCATTCTCGACCACGACGACGCGGCGGAATTCCAGACGATCGGCGCGATCGGGGGCATTCCCCATCGCCCGTATCCGCTATGGTCGATCGTTGCGCGCCTGTTTTCGTTCGTCCCGACCGGAGAGCCGGCGTTTCGCATCACGTTGCTGTCGATCACTGCGGCAGCGCTGGCACTCGCGCTGTTCTTCGTGCTCGTCGCGCGGATTGCCGGGCGCGGCGCTTCGCTCGTGGCCACCGGCGCTCTTGGCCTTTCGATGACGTTCTGGCAGAATGCCACGGTCGCCGAAGTCTATTCGCTGAACGTTCTTCTCCTCCTCGCGCTGTGTGCCCTGGTCGTTCGTTGGTGGCGTTCGCGGCGGCCCCGGGATTACCTGCTCGCGTGCCTCGCGCTCGGCTTCCTTCTCTCATACCACCAGATCAACCTGGCGATCGTCCCGACACTCGCGTTGCTCATGTGGTGGCATCGCGGAGCGCTGGGGGATCGGGTCGACCGGCGACATCGTTTCATCGGGATCCCTCTCGTCGCCCTGCCCTTCACGCTCTATCTTTATACTTACTTCGTCGATCGCCAGCACTCGCCCATCAACTGGCACGACAACCTGGGCAGGTACTATTTCGAAGCACTCGGGAACGATACTGCCCACTATCAGACATTCGCCGACCGTTTGCGCTTTCAGATGAGTATCGGCAGGGTTGGACCGCTTCTCCCGAAACTCGGCGGGTTCGCCGCGAGTCTCTCGCAGTGGTTCCGAAATCTGGTGTCGTTCGAGTTTCCCGTGGTGGGGACTGGGCTCGCGCTGGCGGGACTTGTCTCCCTTGCCCGCCGACCCAGGCTGTTCATTCTCGCGCTCGTGTTCATTGTCCCGCACGTCATTCTTGCCGTGGCCGTGGCGGGAGGCGTCTCGATGGCGGCCTTCTCCCTCGGGGCCCTGGGCGCGATGGCAGTGTTGGTGGGCGTCGGCGCATCCCGTGTGCTGACGCACGTTCGCGGACCCGCGGCCCGCCGCGCAACGATGGTGGCGCTCTTCTCCGTCATGGCTGCGACGTCGCTCCTCCAACTGGCGAGATCGCCCGCGAGCTTAGCGCGCGGCGCGGGTTGCGCCTTTCGCTGCGTCCCCGTGAGCGACGTCTTCTGGCACCTGCCGGCGAGCAACGACCACGGGAGGGAGTACGGCGAGTGGTTCGCGAAGCACATGGAGCCCAACTCGCTCGTCTTGGCGAAGTGGTCGGAGGCAAACGTGCTCCTGCACTACAAGCACGTGCTGAAACGGCTCGACGGCGTACGGGTCTGCTACCTGCTGCCGGATGGGGCGATGATGAGATCCAGGATCGAGGAGATGAGGCCCGACGCCGTGTTTTTCACATTCGACCCCGCATCGCGCGGTTTCGACACGATGATAGAACTCGATCTCCCGACCGGGCGAATGCTCTATCGCGTTGCGCCGGCCGGGATTGCAGGCCCGGGTAGCACCCGATGACCCCCGCGGCAAGCCGGTCACGGCGACCCGGAATCCTACCGCTTTGTCTGCAATCAGCGGGGTCACGACGGCGCTCTGAACACACTCCTGTAAAACACTCACTTGACTCGGGGGGGCGCCGTTGCGTACAATCTTCAGCGTCGATCAAAGCCGGAAAGACGCATGGTCTGCAACGCGCTGAATAACATTCGCTCCTCGTACCGCTCGTGGTGGTACGACCGCACCATAGGGTAGCGGGCGACACGTTTATTCTCGCCAGGACCAGAGTCCTTCACGGAAATAAACCCGAGTTCAGGAAGACCCGCTATCCATGGGATGGCGGGTCTTCTTTTTTTTGGGGTTCGTTGCTGGAGAGGTGAAAAGCGCGATGCTCATGCCCACCCGGGATGAATTCGACGCCGCGGCTCGTCGGGGCCGCGTCGTCCCGTTGCGGCAGCGCGTGCCGGCCGATCTGGAGACCCCCGTCTCTGCGTTTCTGAAGCTCACGAGGATGCCCGATGGTCAACGGGCAAGGTTCCTTCTCGAGAGCGTCGAACGCGGGATCCAGGTCGGCCGGTACTCTTTCATCGGCGTATCACCGTCGGCGACACTGCGCCTCGACGGCGACACCCTCACGATCGACCGCGGCGGCGCGGTGACGCGGGTCGCGCTCTCGGGCCGCGATCCGCTCGCGTTCGTGCGCGACGAGATCGCCCGCATGCCCGTCTTCGACGATTCCACCATCCCCGGGCCGTTTGCCGGCGCTGTGGGCTACATCTCCTACGAGGTAGCGCGCCACTTCGAGCGCCTCCCGGCGGCTTCGGGCGACGGGCTCGGCCTGCCCGACTACTACTTCATGATTCCGCGCACCCTGGTGATCTTCGACCACGTGCGCAGCGAGATGGAGATCGTCGCCATTCCGCCGGAGGGTGATCCCGGGCTCGCCTACGACGCCGCGCGCGAGGCGATCGAGGCGATTCTCACGGCCCTCAGCGGCCCGCTGCCGCACCGGAACGGCCACCGGCCCGAGGGCGTGCATGCAAGTCCCGACTCCAACATGACGCGCGAAGAGTTCGAAGCATCCGTTCGCGCGAGCAAGGAGCACATACTGGCGGGCGACGCGTTCCAGGTCGTGGTGTCCCAGCGCCTGTCCGCGCGCACCACCACCGATCCGTTTCAGATCTACCGCGCGCTCCGCATCACCAACCCCTCTCCCTACATGTTCTTTCTCGACGCCGACGGCTTCCAGCTCGTGGGCTCCTCGCCGGAGGTGCTGGTCAAGCTGGAGAAGCGGCGCGCGACGGTGTCCCCCATCGCGGGCACGCGCCCGCGCGGACAGACCGCCGCCGAGGACCTCGCGCTCGAGGAGGAGCTGCTCGGGGACGACAAGGAGCGCGCCGAGCACGTCATGCTCGTCGACCTCGGCCGCAACGACCTCGGCCGCGTGTGCGATATCGGCAGCGTCGCGACGGAGTCCCTGATGCACGTAGAGAAGTACTCGCACGTCATGCACATAGTCTCCACCGTGGCGGGACGCCTCAGGGAAGGGCTGGACGCGTTCGACCTCCTGCGCGCGTGCTTTCCCGCCGGGACGGTGACGGGTGCTCCGAAGATTCGCGCGATGGAGATCATCGCGACGCTGGAGCGCGACCGCCGTGGCCCCTACGCGGGCGCCCTGGGCTACTTCGGCCACCAGGGCGACATGGACATGTGCATCACCATCCGCACCATCGTCATGATCGGCGACCGCTACCACGTGCAGGCGGGCGCGGGGATCGTGGCGGATTCCGATCCCGCGTGCGAGTTCGAGGAGACGCTCAGCAAGGCCCGCGCGCTCGTGAACGCAGTATCGGTCGCCGAGAACGGACTGTGACGGGACGCCATGCACCTCCTCATCGACAACTACGACTCGTTCACGCACAACATCGCGCAGGCGATCGGTTCCCTGGGCGAAGACGTGCACGTCGTGCGCAACGATGCGATCGACGTCGCGGGGGCGGAGGCACTGTCCCCCGCGACGCTGATCGTCTCCCCCGGGCCGGGTCGTCCCGACGACGCCGGCGTCTCCAAGGCGCTCATCGCATACTTCGCGGAGAAGATTCCGGTGCTGGGCGTGTGCCTCGGCCACCAGTGCATCGTGGAAGTATTCGGCGGAGAGGTCGTCCGCGCGCGACGGCTCATGCACGGCAAGGTGTCCCGGATCTATCACGACGGCCGCACCATTTACGACGGGCTCTCCAATCCCTTCAGCGCCACCCGTTACCACTCGCTCATCGCCGCGGAGCGGAGTCTGCCAGACCTCCTCGAGATCTCCGCCTATACGTCGGAGGGAGAGGTCATGGGTGTGCGTCTGAAGGGGAGGCCCGTCGAGGGCGTGCAGTTCCACCCCGAGTCCATCCTCACGCCCGAAGGCGTGAAGCTCTTCTCGAATTTCCTCGAGCGGGCGCACGTACGCCGTCCCGCGGCGCAGCCTGCGAGGCAGCCATGATCCACGAAACGATCGAACGACTCGTGCGCCGCGAGGATCTCACCCGCGACGAGGCCGCCACGCTCATGGGTGTCATCGTCTCCGGCGAGCTGTCCGACGCCCAGATCGCCGGCATCGCGATTGCGCTGCGCAGCAAGGGCGAGACGGTGGACGAGATCGCCGGCTTCGTGACCACGCTGCGCGCGAAAGCGCTGCGCGTGACGCCGGCGTGCAACACCCTGGTGGACACCTGCGGCACCGGAGGCGACGGAACCCACACCTTCAACATCTCGACCGCCGCCGCGTTCGTGGCCGCGGGCGCGGGCGTGCACGTGGCCAAGCACGGAAACCGCGCGCTGTCGTCGCGCTGCGGAAGCGCCGACGTGCTCGAGGCGCTGGGCATCGACACCGTCCCGCCGGATCGCGTGGCCGAGGTGATCGACCGGACCGGCATCGGGTTCATGTTCGCGCCGGCGCACCATCCGGCGCTGCGACACGCCGCCAACGCGCGGCGCGAGTTGGGTGTGCGCACCGTGTTCAACCTGCTCGGACCGATGGCGAACCCCGCGTTCGTGAAGCGGCAGCTGGTCGGCGTGTTCGATCCCGCGCTCACCGAGACGGTGGCGCGCGTGCTCGCATCGCTCGGGTCGGAGCACGTCTATGTGGTCCACGGATCGGACGGAAGCGACGAAGTGACGATCGCGGGCGATACGAAGGTCACGGCGCTGCGCGACGGGCGGATCGAGACGTCCACCTTTACACCCGAGTCCGTCGGTCTGCCGCGTGCCCATCCCGCCGCCCTTACCGGCGGGACGCCGGCCGAGAACGCGACCACCATCCTCGCGATTCTGGAAGGCGCCGCGGGCCCGCGACGCGACGCGGTCGTCCTCAACGCCGCCTTCGTCGTCTGCGCCGGTGGCCGCGCGCAGACGATCGCGGAAGGCGTGCGCGCCGCCGCCGCATCCATCGACAGCGGCCGCGCCCGCGCCGTGGTCGACGCACTGCGCGACGTCACGGCGGACCTCGCGGCGGCGGCAAGGCGGGAACGGTCGTGAGCTTCCTCACGCGCGTCGTCGCCGAAAAGCGGGCCGGCATCGCCGCGCGCGCCGTGATCATGCCCTTCGACGCCCTCGCCGAGCGCGTGAAGACGGCGGGCGTGCGGGACTTCCACGGGGCGATCGCGCGACGCGGCTCCGTCATCGCGGAGCTGAAGGCGCGCACGCCGACCGTTCCGTCCTTCGCGCACTCCGGCGGACTCATGGCGCTGGCGGGGACGTACGCGCGGCACGGCGCCGCCGCGATCAGCATCGTCACCGATCCGGCGCGCTTCGGCACGTCGCTCGAGGACGTCGCGCGCGTTCGCAGCGCCGTGCCGCTCCCGGTCATCGCCAAGGACTTCATCGTGGACGGGTATCAGGTCCTCGAGGCTCGCGCCGCGGGAGCGGACGCGATTCTTCTCATCGCCCGCATTCTCGATCTGCCGGAGCTGCGCTCGTTGCTCGATCTCGCGCACGATCTGGGCATGCACGTGCTGGTTGAGACGCACGACGAGGCGGACGTGCGCGCGGCGCTCGCCGCGGGCGCGCGCATGGTCGGGATCAACAACCGCAACCTCGACACCATGGCCGTGTCGCTGGATACGACGCGCCGCCTCGCGCCAACCGTTCCCGCCGACGTCGTCGTAGTCGCGGAGAGCGGGATTCGCTCGCCCGCGGACGTGGCGGACCTCGCCGCCCACGGCGCACGGGCGTTCCTCGTCGGCGGGAGCCTGCTCGATGCATCCGATCCCGGTGCGAAACTCCGCGAGCTCGCGGGCGCCGCGTGCGAAGAGCCGGAGACGTTGTGATGGGCACGACACGAATCAAGATCTGCGGGCTCACCACGCCGGAAGACGCGGCACTCGCCGTCGAGCTGGGCGCGGACTTCGCGGGCGTCATCTTCGCGGAAAGTCCGCGCCGGGTCGACGTCGCGCGGGCCGCCGAGATCCGCGCGGCCATCCCGTCGGCACTGCTGGTGGGCGTCTTTCGCGATCCATCCATCGAAGAGGTCGTAACCTTCGCGCGCGCAGCCGACCTCGACCTGCTCCAGTTCCACGGGCGCGAGTCCCCCGCGTTCTGCGACGACGCGCTCGCGCGGACCGGCAAGCCGGTCATCAAGGTGTTCAACACCAACAACGTCCCTGCGGTGGCCCAGCTCGCCGCGTACACCACGGTGTCGTACTTCCTGTTCGACGCCGACCGGGAGGAGCCCGTCGCGCTCACCATCCGCCTCGCCCAGGTGTCGCACATGCGCCGTCTGGGCTTCCGCGTGTTCCTCGCCGGCGGCCTGACGCCGGACAACGTCCGCGACGCCGTCTCCACCACGATGCCCTTCGCGGTGGACGTGTGCCGCGGCGTCGAGCGCGCGCCGGGTGTGAAGGACCGCGCGGCGCTGGAGCGCTTCATCGCGGGAGTGCGGGGATGAGCCGGGGACGCTTCGGCGGGTACGGCGGGCAGTTCGTGCCGGAGACGGTGATGCCGTGCCTGCTCGAGCTGGAGGACGCGTACGACGCGGCGCGGCGCGACCCCGCGTTCGCCGCCGAGCTGGACGGCCTGCTCGCGCGCTATGTGGGCCGGCCGACGCCGCTCTATCGCGCCGACCGCTTCGCGGACACGCTGCACGGCGGCGCGCGTGTGTACCTCAAGCGCGAGGATCTCAACCACACCGGCGCCCACAAGATCAACAACTGCGTCGGGCAGGCGCTGCTGGCGCGGCGCATGGGCAAGACGCGCATCGTCGCCGAGACGGGCGCGGGGCAGCACGGCGTCGCCGCGGCGACGGTCGCGGCGCGTTTCGGCATGACCTGCACGGTCTACATGGGCGAGGTCGACATGGCGCGCCAGCGGCCCAACGTGCTGCGCATGGAGATGCTCGGGGCCGTCGTCGTGCCGGTGACTGCGGGCACGCGCACGCTCAAGGACGCCACCAACGAGACGATCCGCGACTGGGTGACGAACGTGCGCGACACGCACTACATCATCGGCTCCACCGTGGGACCGCACCCCTATCCGACCATCGTCCGCGATTTCCAGTCGGTGATCGGGCGCGAGACGCGCGCGCAGATTCTCGACCTCGAGGGGCGCCTGCCCACCGACGTGGTGGCGTGCGTCGGCGGGGGCTCCAACGCGCTGGGAATCTTCCACGCGTTTCTCGCCGACGACGTCCGTCTCTTCGGCGTGGAGGGCGGCGGCTCGGGCGAGGGCCATTCCGCCACGCTCGCCGAGGGCCGCCCGGGCGTACTCCACGGCGCGTACAGCTATCTCTTGCAGAGCGAGGACGGCCAGGTCCGTCCCGCGCACTCCATCTCGGCCGGCCTCGACTATCCCGGCGTGGGCCCCGAGCACAGCGCGCTCAAGGACGCCGGTCGCGTCGTCTACGAGCGCGCGTCCGACGACGAGGCGCTCGGCGCGTTCGAAACTCTCGCGCGAAGCGAAGGAATCCTCCCCGCGCTCGAATCCGCGCACGCGCTGGCATTCGTGCGCCGGCACTTCGCGGGCGCGAAGCGCGCTGGAGACCTCGTCGTCGTCAATCTGTCGGGCCGCGGCGACAAGGACATCGAGACGATCGCCGCGCGGAGACCGCGGCCGTGAACCGGCTCGCGCAGACGACGCGCGCGTTGCGCGCGCGCGGCCGCAGCGGGCTCGTCGCGTTTCTCACGGCGGGTTACCCGGATGAGCGGTCGTTCGTCGCCATGGTGCGCGCCGCCGTCGACGCCGGCGCGGACGTCGTCGAGATCGGCGTCCCGTTCTCGGATCCCATCGCGGACGGGCCGGTGATCCAGGCGTCGTCCTCCGTGGCGCTGGCGCACGGCATGTCGCTGCGGCGCGCGCTCGCGCTGGCGTCCGAACTGGCGGCGACGGTGGACGTCCCCCTCGTCGTCATGAGCTATGTGAACCCGCTGCTCGCCATGGGGACCGATGCGTTCGCGCGCGCCGCGGCGGAAGCCGGCGTCGCCGGTGTCATTCTGCCGGACGTGCCGTTCGAGGAATCGGGCGCGTTCCGCACCCCGATCCGCGAGGCGCGGCTCGACTACGTGGACCTGATCGCGCCCACGTCGGGCGACACGCGCATCCGCGCCATCGCCGGAGCAGCGGAGGGTTTCGTGTACGTGGTCTCGCTGACGGGAGTCACCGGCGCGCACCACGCCTTCGCGGCGGACCTGGGAGCGCTCACCGGGCGCGTGCGCGCGGCGACGGAGACACCGGTCTACGTCGGGTTCGGGATCTCGGAACCCGGGCAGGCGCGGACCGTCGCCCGGCACGCGGACGGCGTGATCATCGGGAGCCGTCTGCTCGAGCTGGCCGCGGACGGCGCTCCCGGCGGCGCGGACGGCCGCGTGGGTGCTTTTCTCGCGTCCGTACGCGGCGCGCTCGACCGGGAGGGCCGCTAAGTGGTACTATCGCGGACCGCGGGGCCGTTCCGGCCGCCCGCATTCCATATTCAGGAGAGACATAAATGATCGTCGTCATGAAGTCGGACGCGTCCATGTCCGACATCTCGAGCGTGATCAAGACGCTCGAGTCCATGGGCTACAAGCCCCACCCCACCCGCGGCGCGGATCGCACCATCATCGGCATCGCGGACGCGCGCGAGGGCGCCGACTTCAGCCCGCTGGAGAGCGCGGATGGTGTCGAGCAGGTGATCCCGATCACCAAGGCCTACAAGATGGTGAGCCGCGAGTTCAAGCCACAGAACACCGTGGTCAACGTGAACGGGGTCGCGGTCGGCGGCAGCGAGTTCGTCGTGATGGCGGGTCCGTGCGCCGTCGAGAATCGGGACCAGGTGCTCACCGCGGCGCGCGCGGTGCGGGCGAGCGGCGCGTCCATTCTGCGCGGGGGCGCCTTCAAGCCGCGCACGTCGCCCTACAGTTTCCAGGGGCTCGGCGAGGAGGGGCTGCAGATTCTGCTCGCGGCGAAGCGCGAGACGGGGCTCCCCATCGTCACGGAAGTGATATCGCCCGAACTGGTGCCGCTGGTCAGCGAGTACGCCGACATCCTCCAGATCGGCGCGCGCAACATGCAGAACTACGCGCTGCTCGAAGCCGTGGGCAAGATCCGCAAGCCGGTGCTGCTCAAGCGCGGCATGATGTCGACGGTCGAGGAGCTCCTCATGGCGGCCGAGTACGTGCTTTCCAACGGCAACCAGCAGGTGATCCTGTGCGAGCGCGGGATTCGCACCTTCGAAAAGGCGACGCGCAACACACTCGACATCTCCGCCGTGCCCGTCATCAAGCGCAACTCCCATCTGCCCATCATCGTGGACCCGAGCCACGCGGCCGGCCACACCGAGTTTGTCGCCCCGCTGGCGCTCGCCGCGGTCGCGGCCGGCGCCGACGGCATCATCGTCGAGGTGCACCCCTGCCCCGAGACGGCGTGGTGTGACGGCGTCCAGAGCCTCTCCACGGAGATGTTCGGCGAGATGATGAAGGGAGTCCGCGCCATCGCCGCCGTCATGGGCCGGCCGCTCCACGAACCGAAGTGACCGCCGCCGTGGCCGCGGCGGGCATGCGCCCCGCCTCATGAAGCGTATCGTCGAAAGAGCCGCGCGTCTCGAGGGCTTCCTCAAGGTTCCGGGCGACAAGTCCATCTCGCACCGCGCGCTGATTCTCGGCGCGGCGGGACGCGGCCGCCAGGTGATCGACGGGCTGTCGGACGCCGCCGACGTGCGGACCACCGCGCAGGCTCTGCGGGCGATGGGATGTTTCGTGGAGTCGATGCCCGACGGGAGAACGATCGTGCTCCCCAGCAGACTGCTCGCCAGCTTCGACATCGACGCCGGGAACTCGGGAACGACGGCGCGGCTCCTGGCGGGCCTTGCCGCCGGCCGCGCGACGCGCTGCCGCATCGACGGCGATGCCTCGTTGCGCCGGCGCCCGATGGGCCGCGTCGCGGAACCGCTCGCGCTTATGGGCGCGCGTGTCGTGCTGGCCGACGGCGGAACGCTGCCCGCGACCGTCGAGGGAGGATCTCTGCGCGGCATCGAGTATGCGCTCCCGGTAGCCAGCGCGCAGGTAAAGTCCGCGCTGCTCATTGCGGGGCTCTTCGCCGACGGCGACACCACCGTGATCGAACCGGTCGTCACGCGCGACCACACGGAGATCATGCTGGCGGCCATGGGTGTCGAACTCGCGCGCGACGGCAACTGCGTCACCGTGCGCGGCGGGTCGCGGCCGGAAGGAACACACGTGACCATCCCGGGCGATATCTCGTCCGCGGCGTTCTTTGTGGCGGCGGCGCTCATCCGGCCCGGGTCGAACGTTCACCTCCCCTTCACGGGGATCAACCCGCGGCGAACCGGCGTGCTCACCGTGCTGCGCTCGATGGGCGCCGACATCACGATCGAGGTCAGCCACGAGGGTTGCGAGGCCGCGGCCGATCTCACGGTTCGATCCTCGGAGTTGCGCGGCGTCGAGATGGACGATCCCGCGCTGGTGGCGTCAATCATCGACGAGATCCCCGTGATCGCGGTCGCGGCGACGCAGGCGCACGGCGTCACCACCATCCGCGGCGCCGGCGAGTTGCGGCACAAGGAGTCCGACCGCATCGAAGCGACGGTCTCCAACCTGCGCGCCATGGGCGCGCGCATCGAGGCGATCGACGATACCATCACGATCGAGGGCCCGACCCCGCTGCGCGGCGCGGCCGTGAGATCCCTGGGCGATCACCGCATCGCGATGGCGCTGACGGTGGCGGGACTCGCGGCGACGGGCCGGACCGAGATCGACGACGCCGGCGCGGTGGAGATATCGTATCCGGGTTTCTACAACGACTTGAGGACACTGATTCGCCAGGAGTAACGCAGATGGCATCCGCGGGAAAGAGTCTGCTCTTCGGTCTGATCGGGGACCCGGTGGCACACAGCCTCTCGCCCTTCATCATGAACCGCGCTTTCGACTTCCTCGGACTGGACGCGATGTACGTGGCGTTCGGCGTGAAGCCGGAACGCCTGCAGGCGTCCGTCGCCGGGCTCGGCACCATGGGAATCGCGGGACTCAATGTGACCTACCCATATAAGGAGGAGATCCTCTACCACATCGACGCGATTTCGTCGGAGGCGGAGATCATCAACGCGGTCAACACCGTGCTCTTCTTCGACGACGAGATCCAGGGTTTCAACACCGACGCTCCCGGCACCGCCATCGCGCTGGAAGTGTTCACCGACGCGCCGGTCGAAGGCGCGCGCGTGTTCATCTACGGGCTGGGCGGATCGGCCCGCGCGGCGGCCTACGGTCTCCTGGAGCGCGGCGCGGAACGGGTGACCTTCGCGACGCGGTCGCCGGAGAAGGGGCCGCTGGTGCTGGAACGGTTCCAGTACGCGTTTCCCGAGCAGGAGGTCGACGTCGTGAAGATCGCCGGCGTCGACGACCTCGTTCCGCGGCGCGACGCGTTTCACGGCGCCGACATCGTGATCAACGCGACACCCGTCGGGATGGCGGGCCTGGCCACCGGCGAGTTGATCGAGGACGTATCGTGGATCCGCGCCGAACAGACGTTCTTTGACTTCGTCTACCACCCGCGCCAGACTCCCTTTCTGGAAACGGCGCGCCGCGGGGGGGCGAAGACGCTGGGCGGGATCGCGCTCCTCGTGTCGCAGGCGTCGGAGAGTTTCCGCATCTGGACCGACCACGGCTTCGACGTGAAGGAGATGGTCGAGGCCGTGGAGGAATTCTCGCGCGCCGAACCGCCGATCGGCCGGGGCATGAACTGATGGGCATCCGCTTTCTCACCGCGGGCGACTCGCACGGCGAGGGCCTCCTTGGCATCGTGGAGGGGCTTCCCGCCGGGGTGCGGATCGACGAGCGCGTCATCCAGCGCGAGCTGGCGCGGCGCCGCAAGGCGTACGGGCGAAGCAGCCGCCAGAAGATCGAGCGGGACGCGGTGACGCTGCTCGGCGGCATCTGGAAAGGCCGCACGACCGGCGCCCCGATCGGCATTCACCTCCCCAACCTCGCGCGCACCGTGCAGGGAAAGACCGGCGGCGCGCTCGGGACCGTTCCGCGCCCGGGCCACGCCGACTTCGCGGGCATGATGAAGTACGGCGTCGACGAGATCCCGCCCGTGTCGGAGCGGGCCAGTGCGCGGAGCACGGTGGCGCGCGTCGCCGTCGGCGCCATCGCAAAGGCGTTCTTGGAACACCTCGGCATCGAGACGATCGGTCACGTCCTGTCGATCGGGAGCGTCGAGGCGCCGCGGGCGGAGCTCGGGCCGGAGGAGATACGCCGGCGCGCCGAGCGATCGCCCGTCTACTGCGCGAACGCGGCGGCCGGAAGGAAGATGGTGGCGGAGATCCAGCTCGGCAAGTCCGAGGGCAACTCGCTCGGAGGAAGCGTGGAGGTGATCGCCACCGGCCTCTTCCCCGGCGTCGGGAGCCACGTCGAATGGGACCGCAAGCTGGACGGCCGCCTCGCCGCCGCCATGATGAGCATTCACAGCGTGAAGGCGGTGGAGATCGGCGACGGCCTCGCGACGCACCGCGCGCGCGGCGTGGACGCGCACGACGCCATGCGGCTCCGGCGCGGACGTGTCACGCGGCCGACCAACCACGCGGGAGGCATCGAGGGCGGCATGAGCAACGGCGAGAACATCGTCGTGCGCTTGTACGCGAAGCCCATTCCGACCGCCGCGCGGCGCTCGGAGACGTTCGACCTCGCCACCCTGGAGCCGTGCGAGAGTCCGTACGTGCGATCCGACGTCTGCGTCATCCCCGTGCTCGCCGTGATCGCCGAGTCGGTCGCGGCGTGGGAGATTCTCGCCGCGGTGCTCGACAAGCTGGGCGGCGACACCATCGAGGACACGATCGCGGCCCGCGATCGCGTCACGGCGGCCATCGCGGCCAGGTTGAAGCGATGACGCGGCCCGTGGTGGTCCTGTGCGGCTTCATGGGGACCGGTAAGACCGTCGTCGGCCGCATTCTCGCCGCATCCCTCGCCGTTCCTTTTCTCGACACCGACGAAATGGTCGAAGCGAAGGCCGGCGCCACAATCCCCGAAATCTTCGCTCGCGACGGCGAGGCCCGCTTCCGCGATCTGGAAAGCGAAGCCTGCGCGTCCATCGACGCGCGCGGCGGAGCCGTGGTCGCGACCGGCGGGGGCATTCTCCTGCGCGCGGAGAACGCGCGGCGCCTGGGTGCCCTGGGCGCTTTGGTGCTGCTCGAGGCGTCGGTGGACGCAATCGTCGCGCGCACGGAAGGGACCGGCCGGCCGGTGCTCCCCGGCGGCGCACGCGGGGCGGCGCTCCGCGAGCACGTGTCCCGCGTCCTCGAGGAGCGCGCGGCGGCCTACGAGCGCGTAGCGTGGCGGATCGACACCACGGAGCGCACGCCGGCCGAGGTGGCGTTCGAAATTGCGGAGCGGCTGCGCCACCGCGAACCCCTCATCCACCTGCGCGCCGACGTGAGGCCCGTCCCGGGCCATGACCTCCGGCCCGGCGAAGCGCGCCTGTGCCGCATCGTCGCCGGACGCGGCGTCATCGCCACCCTCGGCGACTGGCTCGCCGAGCTGGGCGTTGCCGGAACGGCATTCGTTCTCTCTTCCCGCCGCGTGGCGGGCTTTCACGGCACGCGCGTGCGCGCCGTCCTCGATGCCGCCGGGATCCGGAACCGCTTCATCGAGGTCGACGACAGCGAGGAGGCGAAGACGCTCGACCAGGCCGAACGCCTCCTCTACGAGCTGGTCGACGCGGGCGCCACGCGCGACGGCGCCGTCGTCGCGCTCGGCGGGGGGGTCACCGGCGACGTCGCGGGCTTTGCCGCGGCCACGTTCATGCGCGGGATGCCACTGGTTCAGGTCCCCACCACGCTGCTCTCGCAGGTCGACTCTAGTGTGGGCGGAAAGGTGGGCGTCAACCACCCCCGCGCGAAGAACCTGATCGGCGCGGTACATCAGCCGCTGCTGGTCGTTTCCGACATCGACACCCTCGCCACGCTCCCCGCGCGACAGATCGCGAGCGGCATGGCGGAGGTGATCAAGACCGCGATCATCGGCTCGCCCGCGCTGTTCGAGACACTGGCCGCCGGTCTGACGTCCCGGGAGACGATGCAGCGCCCCGGGCTGCTGGAGCGCTGCGTCACGGAGTGCGCACGGGTGAAGGTGTCCATCGTGGAGAAGGATCCATACGAGCGCGCGCTGCGCCGGGTCCTCAATCTGGGTCACACCCTTGGCCACGCGATCGAGGCGGTGGCGGGCTACGGATCCGTCCTCCACGGCGAGGCGGTCGGACTCGGCATGCTGGCGGCCATTCGCGTCTCCATCCGGCGCGGCGCCGCGACGAACAACTTCCTCGCGGCCACCCGCGGCATGCTGGAGGCCTGCGGTCTTCCCGTCGTGATGCCGGCGTCGGGCCGTCAGGCGCTCACTGCCGCGATGGGGCTCGACAAGAAGAGGCGCGCGGGCGGGCTCACTTTCGTGCTCCCGGTGGCACCGGGCGACGTCCGCCTGGTGAACGACGTGACGCCGGACGAGATTCTCGACGCCGCGACGGACTAACGATCCCGAAAGGAAAGCCATGAAGATCCTCGTCATCCACGGTCCCAATCTCAATTTGCTCGGCACGCGCGAACCGGAGATCTACGGCCGGCACACGCTCGCGGAGATCGACGCGATGCTCGTTCGTTACGGGCGCGAGCGGGATATCGAGGTCGATTCCTTCCAGTCGAACCACGAGGGGGAAATCGTCGACCGCATCCAAGAGGCGGCCTCGGCCGGGTACGCCGCGATCGTGATGAATCCCGGCGCATACGCGCACACGAGTCTCGCCATCGCCGACGCGGTCCGCGCCGTCCAGACGCCGGTGGTCGAGGTCCACGTGAGCAACATCCACGCGCGCGGCCCGGAGCGCGCCCGCACGGTGACGGGCGAGGCGTGCCGCGGCATCATCAGTGGATTCGGGCCGGACAGCTACCGCCTCGGGATCGACGCGGCCGCCGCCTTGGCACCCGGCCGGAGATCCCCTTCCCGGCCGGTCCGGACATCGCGACCCCGTCGCAAACAGGGTTGACAGCCACGCCCGCGGGGCAATAGCGGCACGTTTCTCGTCTTTTTATCTAGCTGTTAAATAATTAGTTAGGCATTTTCTCACTCCTTGTGAAACATTCCACTTGTCAATATATTACGATATCAGTATCCTGATATGCGTAATAGATAAGCTGAGCAGGAGGTTCCGAAAATGTTGAGTCGTTCTTGTGTCCATGCCATCCGAGCCGTTGTCGTTCTGGCTGGTCTTCCGCCGGGCGCCTACTGTGGCACGTCCGTGATCGCGGACACGACCGGCGCGCCGCGTAACTACCTCGGCAAGCTGCTCCTCCAGC
>DASTOO010000195.1:0-6530 GCA_035762505.1 Candidatus Krumholzibacteriia bacterium | reverse complement strand
GCCGTCGCGGTATACTGGGTGGCCGGCGCGTTCGAGGTTCCCCAGCTCGCCGCGCAGATCGCGCGCGGGAAGAACGTCGACGGCGTGGTATGGGCGGGGGCCATCATTCGCGGTGAAACGGATCACTACGACGTGCTGTCGCGCACGGTGACACAGGCCATCGAGAAGGCCGCGCTCGACACGGGCGTTCCGATGACACTGGCCGTGCTCACCACCGACACGCTGGAGCAGGCGGTCGACCGGGCCGGCGGCAAGCACGGCAACGCGGGATGGAACGCCGCGGTGGCGCTCGTCGAGCTGATGAGCCACTGGCGGTCGTAGTCTATGGGGAAGCGGCGCAGAGCGAGGGAGATGGTGCTGCAGGCACTGTACGAGGCGGAATTCTCCGACCGGAAGGCGGCGGACATCGTCGACGAGCAGATCGGGCGGCGCATCCCCTCGAACGAAACCGCGGAGCACGCGCGCCATCTCTTCCTGAAGACGATGGAGAAGCGGGCCGACCTGGATCAGATCATCCGCTCCGTCCTCGACAACTGGGAGCTGGAGCGCGTCTCGCTGATCGACCGCAATATCCTGCGCTTCGCGCTGGCCGAGGTGCTGTATTTTCCGGACGTGCCATCGAAGGTGATCATCGACGAGGCCATCGAAGTCGCCCACCGCTACAGTTCCGAGGACGCGGGGCGCTTCGTCAACGGGCTTCTCGACAGACTGGTGCGCGAATTCAGGAAGGACAGTGTGTGAAGTACGCCATCTTCTCCGACGTACACGGCAACCTCGAGGCGCTGCTGGCCGTGCTGGCCAACGCGCAGAAGCAGGGTGTCGCGTCGTACGTGTGCCTCGGTGACGTTATCGGGTACGGTGCGAACCCGAACGAGTGCATCGACACCGTGCGCGCGCTCGACCCGATGGTGTGCCTGCGCGGGAATCACGACGCCGCGGTCATCGACGCGCGCGAGCGGGTTTTCTTCCACGAGGTGGCGCTGGAGGGAATCCACTACAGCGCGCAGAACCTGACAGCCGAGAACACGGAGTTCCTGCGCGCACTCCCGTACGTGTACCGCGACAACCCCCGCTTCATGGCCGTGCACGCCTCCCCCTTCCATCCCGAGCAGTGGGAGTACGTACTGGACCAGGCTGGCGCGGAACGCGCATTCGAGGCCATGCTGCCGCACCGCATCGCGTTCATCGGTCACTCGCACGCCCCGGTCGTCTTCCGCGACGACGGCACCGCGCAGCGCTACCCGGCGGACGAGACGCTGCTGCTCGATCCGGCGCGGCACCGTTACGTGATGAACGTGGGGAGCGTGGGGCAGCCGCGCGACGGCAATCCGGACGCGTCGTACGCCGTGTTCGACGACGAGCAGCACGCGGTGCGCCTGGTGCGCGTGCGCTACGACCGCGAGAAGGCGGCGGAGAAGATCCTCAAGGCCGGGCTTCCGCCGGTGCTCGCGGAACGCCTCCTCATCGGTTACTGATCCACCGATCCGCGGATGAAGCGCTCCTCCGAAAAACGGCACTGGGACCGGTTCTGGGCGACTTCGCCCGGCCTTCCCGACACCTACGCCAACGACGGTCGCCTGGTCGCGTACCTCGTCTCGCGTGTGGACGTGCGGGGCAAGCGCATCCTCGAGGTGGGGGCCGGCACCGGCCGCGACAGCCTCGAGCTCGCGTCGCGCGGCGCCGAGGTGTGGACGCTGGACTACTCGGACGAGTCGCTGGAGCTGATCCGCCGCGCGGCGGGCGATCGCGTGCGTATCGTGTGTGGCGACGCGCTGTCCCTGCCGTTGCGCGACGCTTCCTTTGACATCGTGTTTCACCAGGGGCTGCTCGAACACTTCCGCCGGCCGCTCGACCTGCTGGCGGAGAACCACCGTGTACTCCGCAGCGGCGGCTGCCTCCTCGTCGACGTGCCGCAGCGGTATCATTACTACACCGCGATGAAGCACGCGCTGATGGCGGTGGACAAGTGGTTCGCGGGATGGGAGACGGAGTTCAGCGCCGGCGAACTGCGCGGACTGGTCGAGGAGGCGGGATTCACCGTGGAGGGATTCTACGGCGAGAACCTCTTTCCGCCCGTGTGGTACCGGGGTATCCGCCGGACGCTCCTCAAGGCGGGGATGCGCCTGCCCATGTACCCGCTCTCCTCGCCCGCGATGGCGCGCGCGCGGCGGTCGCTGCGCAACGCGGTGCCGCACAGTGTCCGTCTCGGAACCTCGATGGTGATCGGGTGTCTGGGCCGCAAGCCATGAGCACGCCCGCACGGCAGGAGGAGAGTGTGCGGCGCCTGCATCTGGTCGCCGTTAACTGGCGCGACATCCGCAACCCCGAGGCCGGCGGCGCCGAGGTGCACCTGCACGAGATCCTGAGCCGGATGGCGGCACGCGGCCACGGCGTGGCGCTCTTCGCGACGCGCTTCCCGGGCGCGGCGGCGGAGGAAATGGTGGACGGCATTCGCGTGTTCCGCCGCGGCGACTGGTGGAACGCCAACTTCGTCCTGGCGCGCGCGGCCCGCGGGCATCTTCGCGGAGCGAAGGCGGACCTCGTCATCGAGGACATCAACAAGATCCCGTTCTTCATGCCCCTCTACACGCGCGTGCCGGTGATGCCCGTGATTCCGCACCTGTTCGGCACCACGGTGTTCCGTGAGACCAACGTGCTCTTCGCGTCATACGTGTACCTGTGGGAGAAGCTCATCCCGCGCGTCTATCGCCGCTGCCGCTTCGCGGTGATCTCCCCCAGCACGCGCGACGACCTGGTGGCGCGCGGGGTCCCCGCCGCCAACATCGACGTCGTGCTGTGCGGCCTGGATCACGAGCGCTACCGCGTGCTGCCCGGCGTCGCGCGTGATCCGCGCCCCACCCTGGTTCATCTCGGACGCGCGCGCCGCTACAAGTCGATCGACGTGGTGATCCGCGCCTTCGCCCTCGTGCGCGCCGCGCTCGCGGACGCGCGCCTGGTCGTGATCGGCGGCGGGCCGGAGCTCCCCGCGCTGCAGGCGCTGGCGCGGCGGCTCGGGCTCGGCGATTCCGTGGAATTTACGGGGCACCTGCCCGGAAGGGAGATCGTCGCGGCGTTGAACCGCTGCCACGTCGTCCTGAACGCGAGCCCCAAGGAGGGGTGGGGACTCACGGTGGTGGAGGCGAACGCGTGCGGAGTTCCGGTGGTGGGGAGCGACAGTCCCGGGTTGCGCGACTCCATCCGGGACGGCGAGACCGGCTTCCTCGTGCCGCCCGGGGACGCGGAGGCATTCGCGCGCCGGTCGCTGGAGCTCCTGCGCGACGAGGCGCTGCGCGCGCGCATGTCCGCGGCCGCGCTGGCCTGGGCCGATTCGCTCACTTGGGAGCGGACCGCCCGCGAGATGGAAGCGCTGTTCCTGCGGGGGGAACGATGAGCACGGCGGCGACGACGAACTCCGCGCCGCGCGCGGGCGCCACCGCGCTGCGCTGGCTCATCAAGATCAGCGTGAGCGCAGCACTCATGGTGTTTCTCCTGCGCAAGATCTCGCTCCCGGATCTCGCGCGGCTGATCCGCGCCATGGACCCGGTGCTGCTCGTGTCGGCCGTCGTGGTGTTCATGGCGAGCAACTTGGCCGGCTGGCTGCAGTGGCACGTGCTCCTGTCGGCCAGCGGCATCCGCGCGGGGCAGGCCCGCACCTTCGGGTTCTACCATGTGGGCCTGTTCTTCAACAATTTCCTCCCCGCCAACATCGGCGGCGACGCGGTGAAAGTGTACGACGTGACCCGCCTGGGCGCGGGCGTCTACCAGGTGATCGCGGTGACGCTGCTGGACCGGCTGCTCGGCGTGTTCAGCCTGTGCCTCCTCGCGATCGTCGCGGACCTGTTTCTCATCGCGCGCGAGCCCTCGCCGTACGTCTACTACCTCGCGCTCTTCGTCGCTTGCATGCTTCCGGCGGCCGGCTTCTACTTCGTCCGCCCCCTGGGAAACGCGTTCCGCCGGGCGGTGCTGCGCGTCCGGCCGCTGGCGCTCGACCGCCGCATCACCTCGGTGCTCGATAACCTCTCGCCGTTCAAGGGGCGCCGCGTTCTTGTCGCGCGGCTGGTCTTCTTCTCGTTGTTCATCCAGACGCTGCGCGTGATGACACACGTGCTGGTGGGGATGGCGATGGGCGTCACCGTCGACCGCGTGGTGCTGTGCCAGTTCTTCGTCTTCGTGCCGATGCTGAGCCTCGCCATGATCCCGCCCATCACCATCAACGGGCTAGGGATCCGCGAGGGACTCGGCATCCTTCTGTTCGCGCAGGCTGGAATCGGCCGCACCGACGCGTTCGCGATGGAGTTCCTCACCTACATCATCTCGGTGGTGGCGAGTCTCCTCGGCCTCGGTTTCTTTCTCGCGCGTCGGGTGGGGGGGGCACAGGGGGCGGCCGCTTTTCGCCCTTGATCCCCTTGCGGCGGGTCGGGTAGCTTCTAGCCCACGCGCCGGCCGCCCGGGAACCAACCCGGGCGGTGCTGCATACAAGGGACATCCCGCGATCCCACCCGGCGCGTGACCGGCCCGGCGGACCGTTCTCCGCCATGCGACCAATGACCCAATCGACCACCGCCGTTCCGACGGCAGCGCCCACCGGGACCTTTCGCCGCCTTTTCTGGGGGGGCGCGATCCTCGCGTTCTTCGGGAGCCTCCTCCTGTACGCGCGGACGATGGAGGCGACGTCGAGCTTCTGGGACTCGGGGGAGTTCATCGCGTCGGCCCACATCCTGGGCGTGCCGCACTCGCCGGGAACGCCCCTGTACATCCTGGTGGCCAAGGTCGCGAGCCTGCTCCCGTTCTGGTTTCTCTCCGTCGCGCAACGGGTGAACCTGCTCTCCGCGTTCTGCGGCGCGGCGGGCGTGCTGTTCGTGTACGCGCTCGCGGTGCGCTTCTTCGACGACATGGCGGGGCCGAGCAGGAACCTGTCCGACGGGCTGGTGCGGATCGGCGGCGCGCTGACCGGGGCGCTCTTCCTCACCTTCAGCGACTCGTACTGGACCAATTCGATGGAGGCGGAAGTCTACGGCATGAGCAACGCCTTCATGGGTTTCATGACCTGGCTCGCCATCAAGTGGGGCGACATGCCCAAGACGCCGCGGTCGACCTCTTTCATCTATCTCATCTTCTACCTGCTGGCGTTGAGCGTGGGCTTCCACCTCGGTACGGTGCTGGTGTTCTCCGGCATCTTCTTCTTCGTGCTGATGTCGAAGGATCGCCCCTTCTCGACGCTGGAGTGGTTCCTCGCCAGCGCCGCGCTGGGTGTGTTCATC
This sequence comes from Candidatus Krumholzibacteriia bacterium, assembly GCA_035762505.1. GTDB lineage: Bacteria > Krumholzibacteriota > Krumholzibacteriia > WVZY01 > JAKEHA01 > JAKEHA01. The sequence continues at coordinate 1,269 of DASTOO010000195.1, read as the reverse complement.
GCGGACGCGACCATCTATCGCAACGGCGGGCTCTCGCTGTTCCTCCTCGCCGTGCTGGCGGTCGTCGTCATCTGGCTGTACAGCCGGGGGAGGCCGTTCGCGGCGGTGTGCGCGGGGCTGTTCATCCTGGGCATCAGCGTGCATCTCATCCTGCTCATCCGCTCGATGCACAACCCCGCCATCGACGAGGGCGACCCGGAGACGTGGCGCAACCTCTACGCCGTGATCCGGCGCGAGCAGTATCCGCCCACCAGCGTCATCCATCGCAAGGCGAGCTGGGCGTTCCAGTTCCAGCACTTCAACGGGTACTTCCAGGCCCAGTTCCAGATGTTCCAGGCCTACATCGGGCACCTCAATCTGGGATCGCTCCTCCCGGTCGGCCTCGGCATCTGGGGGATGGTGGACCAGTACGCCAAGCACCGGAAGACCTTCGTGATGCTGTTCGTGACGCTCATGGTGATGAGCGTCGGGCTCATCGCGTTTCTCAACTTTTCCGACAGCGAGGTGCGCGAGCGGGACTACTTCTACTCGCCGGCGTTCTACTACTTCGCTATCTATATCGGAATCGGGACGGCCAGCGTGCTCAACGAGCTGCGCGGCGTCCTGGCGCGGGCGGGGAGCGGGGTCCCCGCGACGGCCGCGCTGGCGGCGCTGTTCGTCGCCATGCCCTTCACCACGCTCTCGCAGCATTTCTTCACGCACGATCGCTCCCGCAACCGCACCTGCGCCGAGTACGCGCGCAATATGCTGGTGTGTCTGGAGCCGAACGCGGTGCTCTTCACCAACGGCGATAACGACACCTTCCCGCTCTGGTACATCCAGGAGGTGGAGGGGTACCGCAAGGACGTCCGCGTCGTGAACCTGAGCCTGCTCAACACGCCGTGGTACATCAAGCAGTGCCGCGACAACGAGCCGAAGGTGCCCATCGCCTGGAAGGACGAGCAGATCGACGCGCTGACGATGGTGCCCTCCAAGGACGGCTGGCTCCTGGTGCGCGATCAGGCGATGGACCACATCCTGCGTACCAACAAGTTCCAGCGTCCCATCTACTTCGCGGTGACGATTCCATCGTCCACCTTCGCCCCCTATCGCGAGATCATGGAGATGGAGGGGCTTGCGTACAAGGTGGTTCCGCGCCGCGGGGAGAACATGGTCAACCTGGCGAAGCTCGAGAACTGCATCGTGAACGAGTACACCTACGGCGGCATTCTCGACCGGGAGTGGAAGCGCGACACGACCATCTATCTGCAGCCCTACATCGAACACCTC
>DASTOO010000194.1:0-7673 GCA_035762505.1 Candidatus Krumholzibacteriia bacterium | reverse complement strand
AGGCCGTAGTCCACCCACAGCCCGCCCATCGTGTAGTGCGGCGCCGGGTAGATGCGCATCGGCGTCTGGTACGGATTCTCGCCGGTGATCTCATCGTACATCTGGAAGAGGTTGCCGTAGCGCTCGCGCACCGTCTCCTGGCCCAGGCGCCTGATCGCGTCGGCGAAATCGAGATACACCGCGTAGCCGGTGCTTCCCACGCCGAGGCCCGAGTCGCACATGCGCTTGGCGGCGCGGGAGGCGATGTCGCGCGGCACCAGGTTCCCGAACGCGGGGTAGATGCGCTCGAGGAAGTAGTCGCGCTCGTCCTCGGGGATCTCGTGGGGCGGGCGCTTGTCACCCTTGTTCTTCGGCACCCAGACGCGCCCGTCGTTGCGCAGGCTCTCGCTCATGAGGGTGAGCTTGGACTGCGATTCCCCGAGGAGCGGCACGCACGTGGGGTGGATCTGCGTGAAACACGGGTTCGCAAACAGCGCGCCGCGCCTGTGGCAGCGCCAGATCGCGGTCGCGTTGCAGTTGACCGCGTTGGTGGACAGGAAGAAAACGGTGGCGTACCCGCCCGTCGCCAGCAGCACCGCGTCGGCCGCGTAGGTTTCCACCGCGCCGCTGACGAGATTCCGACACACGATGCCGCGCGCCTTGCCGTCCACGACCACGAGATCGAGCATCTCGCGCCGCGGGAACATCTTCACCTTGCCGGCGTCCACCTGGCGCATGAGCGCGCCGTAGCAGCCGAGGAGGAGCTGCTGGCCCGTCTGCCCGCGCGCATAGAAGGTGCGCGACACCTGCGCGCCGCCGAAGGAGCGGTTGGCGAGGGTGCCGCCGTACTCGCGCGCGAACGGAACACCCTGCGAGACGCACTGGTCGATGATGTTCACCGAGAGTTGCGCCAGACGGTACACGTTCGCCTCGCGCGCGCGGAAGTCCCCCCCCTTCACCGTGTCCACGAAGAGACGCCACACGCTGTCTCCGTCATTCTGATAGTTCTTGGCCGCGTTGATGCCGCCCTGCGCGGCGACGCTGTGCGCGCGGCGTGGCGTGTCCTGGATGCAGAACGAGAGCACGTTGTAGCCCAGCTCGGCGAGCGATGCCGCCGCGGCGCCGCCGGCGAGACCCGTTCCCACCACGATGATCGTGTACTTGCGCTTGTTGGCGGGGCTGACGAGCCTGGCCTCCGCCTTGTAGCGATCCCACTTCCGGTCGACGGGGCCGGCGGGAATCCTGGAATCCAGTGCGATGTCAATCATGGTGTCCGCCTCACATCCCGGGCGCCGGAGCGACGTAGTGCAACCACAACGGCAGCAGAATGAACCCGCTCGCGAGCAGCAGCGCCACCAGCAGCCCGAGCCCGTAGACCACCGGCAGCCAGTGCCGGTTCAGCGCGCCCAGCGACTGCAACGCGCTCCAGAAGCCGTGGCGCAGGTGAAATCCGAGCAGGAACATCACCGTAGCATATCCCCACGCGATGGCGGGATTCCGGAAAGCCGTGACGACGATCGAGTAGAGGTCGCGCAGTTCCTTGCCGTCGTAAATCATGCTCGGCGACGGCCGGCCCTGGTTGTACTTGAACATCCACACGTGCACCGGGAGAAACACGAACAGCACGAGCCCGGTGATGATCATGGAGCGCGACGCCAGCGTCTTGCGGCTGGGCCCGCCCTTGGACGCGTTCACCGCGTAGCCCTGCGGGCGCGCGCGGCGCTTCCCGAGCTGGACGCCGAGCGCGGTCACGATGTGCGCCGCGAATATGAGCAGCAGCACGATCTCGACCGCGTACAGGAGAATGCCGAGCGACTCGAGGTGGTGCGTGTAGGTGTTGAAGAGCCCCGGTCCCACCAGCATCGTCAGGTTGCCGCCCAGGTGGACCAGCAGGAAACCGACGAGGAGCGCGCCGGTGAGTCCGGTGATGAATTTTCGGCCGACGGTGGATGAGTAGAACTTGAAAGCGCTCATGAAATGCGGTTTCGGTGTGACTTCCGGGGACGCGCGCCTTCGGAGGTGATCGTCCGAAAAGTAGTCTGCCACAGGGGTATTTTGCCGACAAGGGGATTCTGGCCCCGGCCGGGCCGCCGCGCCGGTTCCGGGGTCGCCGGGGAGACACTTGACCCGCGCGGCCGGCAGGAGCAGAATTCCCTCATCCGCTATCTGGTCGCTTTCCGTACAGGCGACAGACACGTGCGATTTCGTCCGACCCCCGGGGGATCGGTTGGCTGCAACCCGAAACTGACTGTATCAGCAAGGAGGCGATACGCGTATGAAACGCGTTCTCTGTACCGTCGCGGCGATCATGCTCGCGACCACGGCATTCGCCGGCACGGGGTCCAAGGTGGACGACATGACCCCGCAGCAGGCGATGGAAAAAATGACCAACTGTCCGGTGTGTTCCGTCTGGATGGCCGATCCCGCCCTGGGCGCGAGCATCCGGCACGGCGTCGGCGCGACGAAGAACGGCTACGCCGAGGTCCTCATGACCAACAACGAGAGCATGATGCCCGCGTTCATGAAGACGGCCGCGGAGTGCGAAAAGCGGGCCGCCGGCATCCCGACCATGGCGCAGGACCAGAAGGACAAGCTGTGCCCGATGTGCGTCGGCCATATGACGCTCATGGGGCGCAACGACGTCACGTTCGAGAACATCCCCACGCCGATGGGCATCATGATGGTGGGAACCGGCAGCACGCCCGAAGGCGTCAAGGCCCTGCATGAGTATGCCGCCTCTTCCAAGGCCTTCGGCGACAAGATGGCGCAGGCCGGCATGGAGAAGGCCAAGGAGCCGATGAAGAGCAAGATGTAGTCTTGCGGCACCTTCGACTCACCGGTTGAAGAAGAACGCCCCCCGCGCAGGCCGGGGGGCGTTTCTTCTGTCCGGGCGTGCCGCGTCAGCCAATGTCGCGACACACCGCGCCGAGGATCTCCACGGCGCCGGCGATTTGCGCATCGGACAGATACGGCGCGGGTCCCATGCGCAGCACGTCGCCGCGATGGTCCGTGAAGACGCCGCGATCGCGCAGGGCGCGGTAGATGTCCCCGGCGCGCGAGGAACGGAGCACGAGGAAACCCGCGATGTCCGCGAGCTGCCGGGAGCGATCCCGCGTGATGAGCGCGGGATCGAGGTCGAGCGCGTCGAAACGCTCGATCAGCAGGCCCACCTGGTGCTGGCTCACCTCGCGCAGCAGCGCGGGTGTCAGCCCCCGCCTGGCGAAGAAGGCGAAGACCTCCGCCGCGCGATAGTGGCTGGTGGGGTCGTAGGTGGCGCCGGCGAAGCGGGCCGGGCCTTCACCGTAGGCGACGCGGTTCGGGATGGGCGCCTCCTTGGTGGCGAACTCGCTGAACCACCCCGTCACCACCGGACGGAGCGCGCAGCGCGCTGGGAAGCGCAGGAAGCTGTTCCCTTCGCCGAGCTGGCAGTACTTGTAGCCGCCGCCGGTGACGTACGCGCGCTCGAGCCCCTCGCGCGCGATCGAGAACGGCACGATGTTGAGGTGGTGATAGGCGTCGACGAGCAGCTCGGCGCCGTGGCGCTCGCAGGCCGCCGCCACGGCGCGCAGGTTGGGGACGATCTCGGCGCTCCGGAAGAGCACCGACGACACCATGGCCGCGGCGGTGCGGCCGTCCACTTCGCGCGCCATCCGCTCGGCGAGATCCGCGACCGGCGAGGCCGTCACCTTGCGTATCTCGATTCCCTCTTCGGCCATGCGATCCACCAGACGGCGGATCGAGTGAAACTCGCCGTCGGTGGTCACGATGCGCGGGCGTTTCGTGACGGGAAGCGCGGAGAGCCAGCGCACGACGAGTTCGTGGGTGTTGCTGCCCAGGGCGACGCGCCCCGCCTCGTCGTCGAGGAGACGCGCCCAGCCGCGCCGCACGGTATCGGCCACGCCGAACGCCCGCTCCCACTTGTCGTCCACGAATTCCGCGGCGTCCAGGAACGCGCGCTTCTGCCCCTCGAACGCGACGTCGGGCCACGCCTGGTGCGAATGGCCGGAAAGAAGCAGCCGCTCCCCGACGCGGAAGTGGGAGTAATCCTTCGCGAGGGCGTTGGGGGACGTGTACAGTTCCTGTGGGTTCATTCACTCTCCATTACGGGCGGGGCCGCGCGGGTCCTGTCGGTCAGCAGCCCGCTGACCGCCACCCGCGCGGAACAGTGCCGTTGTGAAGGTCGACTAGAACGACGTGCGAATCTCCCAGAGATCCGGGAACAGCGGGCGCATGAGCGTCGTGCGGAGGTACTCCGCGCCGTCGCTTCCGCCCGTGCCGCGCTTCGTGCCGATCGTCCGCTCCACCATCTTGACGTGGCGATAGCGCCACTCCTGCACGCCTTCGTCCAGGTCCACCATGCGCTCGCACAGACTCGCGAGCGAGGCGTCGCTTCGGTACACCTCGATCAGCGTCTTCTGCATGGCGGCCGACGCCGTGATCGGCTGCGTGACGTCGCGGTTCAGGACCTCCGCGGGGACTCCGTAGCCCAGGCCGTGCAGGAACCGCACGAAGACGTCCCAGATGGTCGGCGCGTCGAAGCGGCGCACGAGGCGCGCGCGCGCGGGATAGCCCTCCGGATAGTGCGTCACCATCCCCATGCGCTTGTGCCCCAGCACGAACTCCAGCTCGCGGAACTGCGCCGATTGAAACCCGCTTCCGGATTCCAGGCGCTCGCGGAAGGCGAGAAACTCGAGCGGCGTCATCGTCTCCAGGATGTCGATCTTGGCGACGAGCATCTTGAGCGTCGTGAGGATGCGCTTCATGGTGTGGAACGCGCGCGGCAGGTCCTGGCGCCCCAGGAGAACGCCGAAATAGTCGATCTCGTGGAGCATCTCCTTGAACCAGAGCTCGTACGACTGGTGGATGATGATGAAGAGCATCTCGTCGTGCTCGTCACCGGTGGGCTGTTGCAGCGACAGCAGCTCCTCCACCTTGAGGTAGTCCCAGTAGCTTGGCATACGCGCTTACTCCGGCTCCGTCATGCGCCGGAAGTCGAGCACCTCGTTCAGCTCGTCGTCCGGCAGCACCTTCTGCTCCCGGGCTACGTCGCGGATGGTGCGCCCCGTCTTGAACGCCTCCTTGGACAACGCGGCCGCCCGGTCGTAGCCGATCTTCGGCGCGAGCGAGGTGCAGGTGGAGAGATTCAGCTCCAGCAACTCGCGCGCGCGCGAGTCGTTGGCTACGATGCCAGCGATGCACTTGTCCGCGAACACGCGGCTCACGTTTCCGAGCAGCCGGACCGACTCCAGCAGGTTGTAGGCAATCAGGGGCATCATGACGTTGAGCTCGAGGTAGCTCCCCAGGCCGCCCAGCGTGATGGCGGCGTCGTAGCCGATCACCTGCGCGCTCACCATCTGGACGGATTCGCAGATCACCGGGTTCACCTTTCCGGGCATGATCGAGCTGCCGGGCTGGATGGACGGCAGCGTGATCTCCGCGATCCCCGTGCGCGGCCCGGAGGACAGGAGCCGGATGTCGTTGGCGATCTTGGTGAGGCTCACCGCGATGGTCTTCAGATGGCCGGAGGCCTCGACGCACGCATCCTTGGCGCTCTGCGCCTCGAAGTGATCCATCGCTTCGAAGAAACCGAGGCCCGTGTCCTCGTTGATGTACTTGATTGCCGTCTGCGGGAAATTCGCGCGCCGGTTGATGCCGGTCCCGACGGCGGTGCCGCCCAGCGCCAACTCGAGGAGCGCATCGCGCGCGCGCGCCGCGCGCTCGACCGCGTTCGACACCTGGCGCTCGTAACCCTCGAACTCCTGGCCGAGACGGACCGGGGTCGCGTCCATCATGTGCGTGCGCCCGGACTTCACGACGTCGTCGAACTGCTCCGCCTTGGCCTCCAGCGTGAGCCCGAGGTGCTCCAGCGCGGGGATCAGATCGCGCGTGATCGCGTAAGCCGCCGCGACGTGGATGGCGGTCGGGATCACGTCGTTGGAGGACTGGCTCATGTTGACGTGGTCGTTGGGATGTGCGGATTTGTGGCCCCGCTCCTTCCCCATGATCTCGGCCGTGCGGTTGGCGATCACTTCGTTGGCGTTCATGTTGGTGGAGGTGCCGCTCCCGGTCTGGTAGATGTCGAGCGGGAACTCGGCGTCGAGCTTGCCTTCGATGACCTCGGTGGCGGCCGCCGCGATCGCTTCGCCCAGTTTGGGATCGAGGTCGCCGAGCTCCACGTTGGCGCGCGCGCACGCGCGCTTGATGATGCCGAGCGCGCGGATGAACGCGCGCGGGAACGCGATGCCGCTCACCGGGAAGTTCTCCACCGCGCGCGCGGTCTGGGCGCCGTAGTAGGCGGCTTCGGGGACGCGCATCTCCCCGAGCGAGTCTTTCTCGATGCGATACTTGGACATGATTTGAAGCTCCTTCATGGCACCCGGCGGGGCCCGGGATCTCCCGGTGGGCCCCGCTCGGGGTCGGATTGCGGCCGACGCCGGCCATTGTAGCCGAGCCGCGGGGGAAATGCCACGGCGGGAGTGCCTCGCAACGGCTGGCGGTCGACGCCGCGGAGATTGGTGGCTATATTGTCGGTGTTACCCGGACCTCCACACCGACTCCACCGTCCGGGCGGTGACTGCCCCTGTCCCGGAGGTGCGAATGTGAGCCAGGTCCGCATCGTCGCCGTGCTGTTGGCCGCGATGGCCGCCACGAGCCTCGTCGTTCCGGACGCGCAACCCGCCCGCTTCAAGAAGCTCTCCCGCAAGGACGTGCGCGAACGCGCGGAGTCGCTCTCGCCGCTTCTCGCGCGCGAAGTCGCCGCCATGCAGTACCACCTCAGCCCGGGCGAGCTGGCCGCACTCCTGTCCCGTCCCGAAAACGAGCGTTGCGAGCGCTGGATCGAAGCCTGGTGGCGGTCGCGCGATCCCATCTACACCAGCCCGGCCAACGAGGCCCGCATCGAGCACGAACGCCGCGTTGCAACGGCGGAGAATTATTTCGGCCGCGGCGCGTGGCCCGGCTGGGACGATCGCGGAGAGGTCTTCATCCGGTACGGCGCACCGGGTTCGCGCTCCGTGGTGCCCGCCGACGTCGTGGAACCCGGCATCTACGTCCCAGCGCAGGAGTACTGGTACTACCCCGAGTTCGACATGTTCGCGCACTTCTCGGATCCGAAGGGCAGCGGACGCTTTTCGATCGAGCTCGAACGCATCAGCCTGCCCGTGTCGGAGCGGCCCGACAGCGATCGCCGCGTGATGGCCAGCAAGTACCTGGAAGATCTCCCGCTCGACTACATGGGGTTCGAATACGACCTTCCCGGCGCCGTCAACCTCTCCCCGCCCTTCGCCGGCAAGGGCTACAGCGACTTCATGAAGCGCGTCTACCGCTACTACGACGTGGTGGAAGAGACTCCGGTCGTGTATCCGTTCGACTTCGCCGCGATGCGTATTCCGATGTTCGTCGCGGTGCACAGCTTCCGCGGCGGCGACGGCGTCGATCGCGTCGACGTCAACGCCGAGTTCGAGTCCACCGTGCGGCCGCTCGCCGGCAGCCCGTACGCCCGCCGTTTTGTCACCACGTCCGTGTTCTGGGACATGAAGGGAAACGAGATCGCGCGACACGCGCGCGTCGATTCCATCCGCACGAGGTCGCTGGCGGAGGACTCGCTCGCGACCGTCCTCAACCAGACGAGCGTCACGCTGCCCCCCGGCACCTACCGGATGGCGATCACGGTGCAGGAGAGCGGGAGCGGCCGC
>DASTOO010000193.1:0-16530 GCA_035762505.1 Candidatus Krumholzibacteriia bacterium | reverse complement strand
GACATCCTCTTCTCGAACGGGATCGTGTGGACAGGCACGGCGCTCGGCGGCGTTACCGCCGTCGGCGTGGCGGGGGATCGCATCGTGTACGCCGGTGACGATGCCGGCGCAACGCGGCTGCGCGGGCCGCGCACCCGCGTGGTCGATGTGCGGGGAGGCCTGCTGCTCCCCGGCCTGGTCGACGCCCATGCCCACCTCGAGAACCTCGGTATTCTGCTCGGCGAAGTCTCCCTGGTGGGGACCGGGTCGGCCGCGGAGGTCCTCGCTCTCGTGCGCGCGGCGCAGAGCCGCGCGGCGCCGGGCGCGTGGATCCACGGGCGCGGCTGGGACCAGAACGACTGGGATGCGACGGCGTTTCCGACCTGGCGCGACCTGACGGGAACCGAAGCCAATCCAGTCTATCTGGACCGGATCGACGGGCACGCCATCTGGGCCAACCGGACCGCCCTCGACGCGTGCGGGATTACGCGCGAGACGCCCGATCCCGCCGGCGGGAGGATCGTCCGCGATGCGAACGGCGATCCGACGGGCGTGCTGATCGACAACGCGGAAGCGCTGGTTGTGGATCACGTCCCGGCTCCGTCGCCGGCGGAGCTGGACGCAATTCTGCGCCGGACCATCCGGGAGTGCAATCGGGTGGGTCTCACCGGCGTGCACGACGCCGGGACGACCCCGGACGTCCTCGCCTCATTGCGCCGGCTCGGTGCGACGGGCGAGCTCACGCTCAACGTGTACGCCATGCTGGACTCGGAGCATCCGGCAATGACGCGCGCCGCGTTCCGGCGCGGCCCCGCGGAGGAGTTCGGCGGCCGCCTCGTGCTCCGCTGCGTCAAGCTACGCGCGGACGGCGCCCTCGGCTCGCGCGGCGCGGCGCTTCTTGCGTCGTACGCGGATGACCCCGGGAACAGCGGCCTCGCGGTGACGCCGGACGAGTCGCTGTACGTCTGGACGGCCGAAGCGTTGCGGTCCGGGTTCCAGGCCGCGACGCACGCCATCGGCGACCGCGGCAACCACGTCACGCTGGAGGCGTATGCGCGCGCGCTGGCTGGAGGCCGCGCGGACCCGCGCCTGCGCATCGAGCACTGCCAGATACTGGCACCGGACGACATCCCGCGGTTCGCGGCGCTCGGGGTCGTCGCGTCGATGCAGCCCACCCACGCCACCTCCGATATGCCGTGGGTCGAAGCCCGCATCGGCCGTGCCCGCATAGCGGGTGCCTACGCTTGGCGCTCGCTCCTGGATTCGGGCGCGACGCTGGCGTTCGGCTCCGATGCGCCGGTCGAGTCGATCGATCCGCTCTGGGGCATCTACGCCGCCGCGACGCGCCGTGACCACGCCGGCGAACCGGCCGGCGGCTGGCTCCCGGGTGAACTGGTCACGGTCGCCGAGGCGCTCAGTGCCTTCACGGCGGGCGCCGCTTTCGCGGCCTTCGAGGAGACGGACGCGGGGACGATCGAAGTGGGGAAGCGCGCCGACCTGACGATGGTCGATCGCGACTTTCGGGCCGGGCCCGCCGGGGCGATCCTCGATGCGCGGGTCGTGATGACCGTGGTGCGGGGCGCGATCGTGTTCGAAAGTGGCGCGCCGGGGGGCGGGGACTAGCGCGCCGATCGTCTCAGGCGCTCGACGGTACCGCGGTCGAGGATGCGCGCGACGGGATAGACGCCCGGTCGCGCGTCGAAGTAGGGTGTTCGGCGGAAGAACCACTGGCGGATCCGCTCGGGATTCGCGGCGAATTCCTTGTTCCTGCGCGCCACCTCGAACTCGCGCGCCAGCGCCGGATCGGCGGCGAGCATCTCACGCGCGATGCGCTCGATCACGTACGACTCGATGTACTCCTTCTGCTCGAACGAGGCGTCGAAGAAGCCCCAGCGCACGAGTGCGTCGGGGCCGCCCGGCTCGAACAGATGGGCGGCGACGCGGGCAGCCGGTTGGGCGAGATCGACGATCACGGTCCCGGGCTCGAGCGTGCGCTCCTCCTCGATTTCGTCCCACGCATAGGTGAGCGGGTGGTGTCCCTCGTAGGGGGCCTCGGCCCACTGCACGTCGCGGAAGCGCACGGTCGAGACCGGCAGGGTGACACGCTCGCGCAGCGTGAAGAAGGCGAGCCCGTGGTCGTGCAAACGCGCGATCGCCTGTGGCCACTGCGGCGGTATCGCGTACCCTTCGGGGAGGCGCGCCTGGGCCGTGACGGTCTGCGTGTGAAAATAGGGAAGGCGCATAGTGGCCGGTTCGCCGCTGTAGCGATACCAGTCCCCTCCGGTGACGTCACTCTTCTCAACGCGGTACGTATAGCCGAGAAACTCGATCATCACGCTGTCTCCGAAGGAGACCGTCCACGCGAGGGGCAGCGGCTCGCGGCGGAACGCTTCGCCGGACACGCGGTGGTCGGCCGCGGTCACCACGGCGCGTAGCCCGTCCGCCTCCCGGTTGGCGATCGTCAGCACTTCGGCGAGCATGCGGTGGGTGCCGCGCACGCGCGTGGCGTAGTCCTTGAGCATGTGGGTCTCGACGAGGAGCGCCACGCGGTTGCGGATGGCGGCGTAACCGGTCGAGAAGCGCGGCATGGACGCGAAGCTCTTCAGCCCGCTGTTTGGATCATGCCCGGCGCGGAAGTCGCAGTAGGGCGCGAGCGGGAACCCCGCCGCCCGCATGCTGGATTCCAGCGACGGAACAAAGCGCGTCTTCGCCCAGGCGGCCACCGCGGGGTCCGCGTTCTGCCAGGTCTCGACGACGTAGGTGACCACGTGCTGGTAGTCCGCGCCGTCCGTCACGTGGCAGTCGATGAACAGGTCGGGCTGCCAGCGGTTGAAGAGCTGCAGGAAGGCGCGTGTCTCGGGCGCGTCGGCCTTGAGGTAGTCACGGTTGAGATTCAGATTCGTCGCGTTGGCGCGGAAGCCCATGTTCTCCGGGCCATTCTGGTTGGGGCGGTTGAAGGGACTGGTGCGTTCGTGCCCGTCGACATTGAGGATGGGAACGAACACGACGGTTACGCGATCGAGCAGGTCGCGGCGCAAGCCCTCAACCGCGATTTCGCGCAGGAGCATGAGACCCGCGTCCTTGCCGTCGATCTCGCCCGCGTGAATGCCGGCCTGGATCATCACCACCGCCTTGCGCGATCGGCGCACGCGTTCGGGGTCGTGGTGCCCGTCTCCGTCCACGATCAGCACGGGAAGGGCGCGCCCCTCGCCGCTGGCTCCGAACGACGCGAAGTGCACCAGCGATGACGCGCGATCCAGGCGCCGGCACAACGCGATGGTCTCCGCGTAGGAGTCGGTACGGGTTCCACCGGAGCGCTCGAAACCGGTGTCGAGGTCGCGCGCAGTGGGAGCGGCGGTGGCCAGCGTTACGGCAAGCAGGAGGTGATGAATCATGGGCCGGGAGTATACATGCGACCCGTGGTGCCGCGTCAATTTCTCCGTTGCGCGCGAGGGGTCGGCTCGCTATCGTTCCGTCACCCCACGCCACGTTTTCCCAGAGAGAAGAATCATGAAGCGCGCCCTGATCGCGTTCCTGCTGGTTGTTTTCTCCGCGTCCTTCGCTCCCGGCGCCCGCGCCCGCACATGGTACGTCAAGGCGGACCGGACGGGCGACGTTCCCACCATCCAGGCCGGTATCGACAGCGCCGCGGTGGGCGACACCGTGCTCGTCGCGGCCGGTACATACGGGTGGGCGTCGCAGGGGACCGGCACCCAATACGGAATGATATACATCCAGCGCGGGCAAAACGGCTTCGTGCTGCGCAGCGAGGCGGGTCCGCATGCGACCGTCCTGGACGGCGAGTACCAGGGCCGCGTGTTCTTCATTGCGGGGTGGAATTACATCACGGTCGAGGGCTTCACCATCCGCCGCGGCATGGCGCCTTCCTTCGGAGACTGGACGGGCGGGGGTGTGGCGACACACCTCTCGCACGACCTCTACCGCAACTGCATCTTTCGCGACAACATCGCGAACTCGGGGGGAGCGTTGTGGTGCGGCGGCGTGAGCTCGCCGACGCTGGAAGACTGCGAGTTCTTCAACAACCAGGCCATCAACGGCGGCGCCGTCCTGCTGGTGAACAGCTCGCAGACTCCCACCTTCCGCAACTGCTCGTTCACCCGCAACCGCGCCTCCGGCGGCGGGGGAGCGATCTACGCGGTGCACAACGGATTCAATCTCGAGAACTGCGTGATCGCCCTGAATTCGGCCGAGACGACGGGGGGCGCGATCTACGCCCGCGACGTGTGGCCCAGTTCGATCGTGTCGTGCACGATCGCGGAGAACAGCGCGGCGGATGGAACGGCCATCCACCTGAACGCGTGCCCGTCCGTGCAGCTCGAGCGATCCATCGTCGCCTTCGGCGCCGGCGGCACCACCTTCACGTCCAGCAACGGGAGCGTTCTGTCGGTCTCGTGCAGCGACGTCTTCGGCAACACCACGGACGTGCTGCCATCCGGTGTCGTCGACGGGGGCGGAACGTTCTCCGCGGACCCCCTGTTCTGCGGCCCCCGGGGGTCGCTGGTCTATACCGTTTCCGGCACCTCGCCGTGCGCGCCGGGCCTTCACCCGGACGGCAATGCCTGCTCGCTCATCGGCGCGAAAGCGCCGGCGTGCGGGAGCGTAACCATAGAACCCGTTACCTGGGGACAACTTAAGGCTCTGTATCGCAGCCGTTGAAGCGCAGCGGCCTCGCCCGGCAGAATCGTCCCGTTGACAGTGCAGCGATACCGGAGGATACTGGTTACGTAGATAGCGAAGTCCGCCGGCGGCGGACTTGGGCCCGTCGCCGGCACTCTTTCGCGGGAAGGAGGCCGTCATGTGCCGGGCCCCACTTTGGCTACTGTCGGTTTCTGCAGTCTTCCTGCTCTCCGCCTGTGCGTCGACGCTTCAACTCTCGCAGGAGAAGCGCCCCGCGTACCTCTCCGAACTCCGCGCGGAGTACCTCGCCGAGAATCCAAACGGCGTCTTCAGCGACCGCGTCAGCCGTGGCGAAGTCGTGAAGGGGATGGATCGTTTCGGTGTGCTCGCTTCCTGGGGATATCCCGAGAAGCGGACGCGCGCGGGGATGGTGCACGAGACGTGGACCTACGTCGATGCCGACGAGTCGTCGGGCGACACCGTCGAGTACGTGCTCGCATTCAGCGACGGCGTGCTGCAGGAGTGGCATGCCACGCGCCTCACCACGGGCATGACCCCGGTGGTTCGTGACTCGCCGCCGGCGCTGCCCGTGACCACGACCGAGCCGACGGGCGGAAAGACCGTACCGCAGAACTAGGCGGCAACGCGGTCGTAGCGGGGAGAAAACCCTCTCCACATATGCCCCGCCGGGGCTGGTGTCCGAGTTGCGCGCGGCGCTACTCTCGTTTTCGCCACGCAACCGGTTCCCCTTGCCGTAAGGCAGCGCTCCGGCCTACGCTCGTCGAGCGCGACGCGCGACGGATGCCGGAGTGGCGAAACTGGTAGACGCAGGGGACTTAAAATCCGCTGGAGCGAAAGCTCCGTGCCGGTTCGAATCCGGCCTCCGGCACCAACCCTCCCACGAACCGCTAGAGCTGGATGCGCAGCAGCCAGGCGGGCAGCACGGCTCCCACGAACGACCCGATGAGGAACACGGCGAGCCAGCCCATCTGGCGGCCGAGGAAACGGTAGGACGCGTCGCCATAGCCGATACGGACCGCGGCCACGGGAGAGTCGTCCGGGATGACGGGGAGCCCCGGGTGGATGAGCGGGTCCGCGAAGCCGTGCGCGGCGCGGCTGCGCCCGATGACGCCGGTGCCCCGGGCCGTGCCCAGTGCGAACTCATAGGGCCGGTCGAAGACGGTCAGGGCGAGCGCGGGTTGGTTCGTGCCGGCGATCTCCGCACGCCACACGATCTCGCGCGTCGCGGGCACGCGTACGGCGCGCGGGTCGACGCGGACGTCGCCCGTTCCGCTCAACGCGGCCGGGACGCTGCGCGGGTCGAGGCCCTCCTTCAGCGTCACGGTGACGAGGGTGTGCCCGCCGGCCCGGACCGGGGCCGGCGCGAAGCGCGCCTCCATCTGGAAGAAGACGGGCAGCGCCACGATCAGCACGATGAGGATGGGCTTGAGGGCCACGCGGAGATACGTCGCCTGCGAGCCCAGCGCGCCGAGGAGCGCCCGCGAGATGAGCACGAAATCGTCGGGATAGATGCGCATCTCGAGCACGCGGGCCTTGAAGACGTCGCGCGCGCGGCGGATGCGGGCCTGGTCGGAGGTCGCGCGGAACAGGAGCGCCAGCGCGGCGCCCGCGACGGCCGAGGCGACGAGCAGCGCCGCCAGACGGTGCGAGCCGAACGGCAGCAGGAGTCCGTCGAACAGCAGCGAGAGAATGCGTGACAGCGCGTACAACGGTCGTCAGGAGATGTAGCCCAGGCCCTCGAGTTGCTTCTTCACGTCGGCGTCACTGCGCGTGCCGTCTTCGCCCTTCGCCAGCTCGCGCTCGAGCACGTGCGCGACGAACTCCTCCACCGACGAGTAGCCGGCTTTCTCCGCCGCGGTCTTGACGCGGTCGAGCAGCGATTTCTCCAGGGCGATCTTGTTCTTTCCGAACATCGGTTTCCTCCTTGTCAACGGCCCGCGGCGGTTTCGCCGCCGCCGGCGAAAACGTTGCGGCCCTTCATGGCGGCGGGCGGCTCCACGCCGAACAGCCGGATGATGGTGACCGGAACGTCGATGAGCGACGGGTCGGGAACGAGGACCCGCCGGTTCGAGATGAGCACGCCCGGAACCCAGCGATGGTCGATGCAGTGATCACCGGTCCACTTGGCCAGATTGGGCACGATGAGCTCGTTCGACAGCGTGCCCAGCGCGGAGTCGTCGCTGGTACGGTAACCGCGATTGTAGCCGATTACGAGGTCCGGGGCGTTGTGCGCCTCGGCGCCGTGGTACACCTCGCTCGCCTTGTACACGGTCGTGATGACGGGTTCGTTGCTTTCGGGGTCGCGCCACGCGAGTAGCTTCGCACGCAACTCGTCGAGAAGGGCGTCGCACTGGGGGCCGGTCGGGACGATCCCCCGGGATTCGCGGCCGGCGAGGTTCACGTACAGCCCGTTGAGCCCCGCGGCGTACGCGCGGGTGCGCCGCCAGAACACGTTGCCGAACAGCGGGTGCCGGCCGATCTCCTCGGGCCGGATCAGCGCGAGGTACCCGTTCCGGTACAGCCAGGTGTTGACGTTCACCTTCTGGTAGAACGGCGCGAAGCCGTGGTCGGAGAGGATGATGATGGCGGCGTCCCGCGGGACCCGCGCCCGCACCTCTCCCAGCATGCGATCCATCTCTTCGTACAACTCGCCGAAGCGATCCTCGAAGCCGTTGCCGGCGACGTGGGCGGGATGCGCAGGATCCGCGTCGCGCCACAGCGCGTGACACGACTGGTCGATGGTGGAGACGTAGAAGAAGAGGAGGCCCGTCTGGTAGTCGTCGAGCAGGACGTCGTGCATGCGCTCGCGTTCGGCCATGATGGTGTCGGTCTGCGTCACGAACTCCCCGTCGCCGAACACGCCGGCCTCGAGCGCCTTGGTGTCCTCGGCGATGCCCTGCGTATAGTACGGGCCCGCGCGCTCCGCGAGCCTGCGCGCGAGGTTTCCCGGCGTGGAGATGGGGAGCGCGGGATGGGATGGATCGATGTTGATGGGCGACGCGTACAGGCGGAGCGGGCTCAGCGACTTGAGATAGAAACGGCACATGCCGCGAAGCTTCTTGAAGGGGCCCACCAGTTCGAACTCGACGGGCAGCCATCCGCTCCACTCACCCGCGCGCAGGAAAGCCTCGCGCGAGGCCACGGTGATGCGCGCCGCGTCGTTTGCCACGTCCACGTCGATGATGAGCGGGCACTCGAGAACGGGGCGGCTCCGGCGCAGCGAATTGCGCGGGCCTTCGATGGTGGTGCGGACCCGTCCGTCGTCCACCTTGACCAGGCGCACGCGGCCGCCGCTCGCCATGGCGCCTTCCCAGGCGGGATCGTCGGTGTAGAGCGCGAAGGTTCCGTACGAGCCGAGCAGGTCCGGCGTTCCCATGCCCGCGAGCGTCTGCTGTCCGGTGGGTGAGGGCGGGTAGTTGGCCGGCACGCGGATGACCGTGCAGGGAACCCCCGCTCGTTCCAGCGTCTCCCAGAACGCTTCGCCGCGGCGCAGGAGAACGGTGCCGCCCCCGGAGAGCGGGAGGATCCAGTCGCCGAGCGCGAGCGTTCTGTGCGGCTCCAGGATCTCCGCCGCCGAGAAGATGGGCGTGTACGTCTCCGGGTCGCGATGGATGAAGTCGAAGATGCCGTGGCCGCCCGGGTCGGTGCCCGTGATGAAATTCGACCACGCCACGGGGCTCTGCGGCGGGATCGACGTTTCCAGCGGTGTGAGCGAGCCCTCGTCGATCAGCGCGCGGAAGTGCGGCATGCGGCCCTCGTCCATGAACCGTTGCAGGAGATTCGGGTCCATCCCGTCGATGCCGATGACCACGGCACGGGTGCCCGCCGCCGCGGCGGGAGACGCCGCGAGCAGGGCGGCCGTGGCAACAAACGCCAGTCTTCTCATCGCCTCGCCATGCTCCTGCCCGCCATGTAGCCCGGAACCGGGACGCCGAAGAGGTCGAGTACGGTCGGGCCCATGTCGATGAGACGCGACGCGGCGTCGGTGACGGGAACGTTGGTGAACATGACGCCGGGGACCACCTCCGCGTCCACGCAGTGGTCGCCGCTCCAGCGTTTGGTGTTGTCCTCGAAGAGCTCGCTCCGCACGGAGCCCTTGGCACAGTCCCACGACACGCGGTAGCCGGCCTCGTAGCCGGGGAGGAGATCCGGCCCCATCGTGCGGTAGGGGCCCTTCATGTCGCGCTCGACGTCGACCACACGCCGGATGGGGCGCGCCCTTCCGTCGCGCAGCGCCACGAGGCCCTCCTCGATGCGCCGCTTGATCGCGAACGCCTCGCCGTCCGCGACGATGCCGTGGCGCTCGCGTCCGGCGCGGTTGAGGTAGATCCCGCCCAGCCCCAGCGCGTACGCCCTGGTGCGCGACCAGTCGACGGCCGACAGATACTCGCCGGGAGCCGCACCGTCCTTCAGCGCGAGGAGACCCTCGCGCACGAGCCACGCGTTGAGATTGACGCCGCGCCGGAAGTTCGAGAAGCCGTGATCCGAGATGACGAACACCGCGGTCTTCGCGTCGACGTAGCGCATCGTTTCGCCCACGAGCACGTCCATGCGGCGGTACATGTCGTGCAGCGCGCCGGCATGGCGCGTGGTGTCCCGCCCGCGGTTGGCGGGGTGGTCCGCGTCGAGGTAACGATAGAACATGTGCTGGAGCCGGTCGCTGACGTCGAAGACGCAGACCGCGAGACCGCTGCGCAGGCGGTCCAGCGTGTGGAACCACATCGCGCGCCGCTCGTCGTGGATGCCGTAGGCCTGGTCGAGGAAACCCTGCTCGTCGATCACGTCGTCGTTGAGCGCGGTGGTGTCTTCGGCCAGGCCCAGGGTGGCGTGCGACCCGAGCAGTTTGGCG
The DNA here is from genome assembly GCA_035762505.1 of Candidatus Krumholzibacteriia bacterium. Classification (GTDB taxonomy): domain Bacteria; phylum Krumholzibacteriota; class Krumholzibacteriia; order WVZY01; family JAKEHA01; genus JAKEHA01. Next base: position 7,043 of record DASTOO010000193.1, on the reverse strand, counting down.
AGGTAGACCGAGAACACCGATGGATACGATATGGGAAGAGCGGGCTTCTCCGGGTCGATGTGAATGGGCGTCATGTAGATCGAGAGCGAGCCGTTCAACGACACCGGCAGGAAGCGCGCGATGCCGTGCACGGTGACGCCGCGCGCGGCGCGGAACCGGAGGCGCACCCACGGCGTGTAGCGCCCCGCGTGGAGCGGAACGACGTCGCCGTTCACCGCGAGCTCGAAGTGCTCGCCGCCATCGCGCGCCGGCCTGCGGCGGATCGTGACCTCGGTCGCAACGGCGCCGCCGTCGACCGGGCTCGGCGGCCCCGGGATGGCGACGGTGCCGCCCGCGGCGGGGAGCGGGACGACGACACCGCCGCTTGCGTGCGGCGCGGGGTCGCTGGTCAGGAGCGTGAATGATCCCTGGGTGCCGCGCAGGTCCGGCACGCACATGCCTGCCACCATCACGCCGTCGATCTTCTCGACCGGAAAGGTGATGGGAACGCGGAGAACACTGCTGAAGACGCCGTGGTCGCTGAGCACGCTCCAGAAGGTGCGGCTCCGGCGCAGTCCGCGCACGCCGCCGCGCGACAGCGGAATGCGGATCGGGCCCAATCGCAGCAGGCGCGTGCCGCCGTACACCTCGCTCGACGAGAGCTTGGGGGCGTAGTTGCGCGGATCGCGCGCGATGAAGTCGAAGATGCCGTGCCCCGAGCAATCGGTCGAGGTGGCGAAGGTCGACCACGCCACCGGCGAAAGGGCGGGCATGGACGTCTCCAGCCGGCGGTACGCCCCTTCGTCGCGCAGCTTGCGAAGGTTGGGAAGCTCGCCGCGCGTCATGAGCTCGTCGCAGATGCCCGGATCGAGGCCGTCGAGACCGAGCACGATCACGCGGCGCGCGCGGGCCTTGCGCAAGGAGCGACGGCGCCGCCAACCGCGCAGCACCGCGCGAACGGGCAGGGTGAAGAGCGCGAAGAACGCCGCCACGAACGCGACGGCAAGGGTGACGAAGGAGGAGATCAGCGCGAAGCCGGCCCCGGGGCCGATGTATGCCTGGGCGACCCCCGGCAGCAGGCACACGGCGCCGGCCAGAAGGAGCGCGCGCGGAGCGCGCGCGCGGACGATGCTACGACGCAAACGGATCGACATCGAGACTTCTCATGATCATGCCCGGCACATCGACCAGCGTCAACTCGCGATCCCCGGGCAGCAGATCGGGACGCGACGTGGCGAGAAAGGCGTCGTCCCAGGTGTGCATTCCCTGCAGACGGCGCGGGGACACGACCGCCCCGGCGTTCAGGCGCCCCTTCAGGTCGAAGCCGTTGGCGGTTATGAGCACGAGGTCGGGGGCTCGCCCGCTCTCGGGGCCGGAGTATACGTCACTCCCGCGCACCACGCGGCGCACGACCGGCTCGCCGTCGTGCTCGAGACGCGCGAAGACATCCGATATCTCGGCGAGCAGCGCTTCCACGCGCTCCGGTCCGACGCTGCCGCGCGGGAAGCGCCCGCGGCGATGCAGATAGACGCGGGAAGGGTCCAGCGCGAACGCGCCGGCCCGTTCCGAGATCGCGTCCATGTCGCGCGCCGCCGGGTCGTTCATCACGAGGAAGCCGTGATCGGCGAGGACGCGGTTGACGTTGACCTCGTGGCGGGTACGACAGAAACCGTGGTCCGAGAGGACGAAGAAGCCCTTCGCATCCCGCTCCTCCTGGAAACGGTCGTGGACCCGCCCGACGAAGGCGTCGATGGCGCGATAGTAATCGAGAAAGTCCGCGTGGTGCGGGTGGGCGGGGTCGTCGTACGCGTCGAACAGGAAGTGGTGCAGCCGGTCCGTTCCGGTGATCACGACTTCCATCAGGTTCCACTTCTCCTCCTCCCACAGGACGTTCATCAGCTGTTCGCGCATGCGGAGCATCTGGTGGAGCTTTCGGAAGAGCGCCGGCGGGTCGTCGCGCACCAGGGAGGCGTCGAGATCCACCTCGTAGTCGAGGTCGCGCAGCGTCCGCAGGTAGCGCGCCGGAAATACCGACTTGTCGAGGTGGACAGCCACGAAGCCGGAAACCAGCGCGCCGTGCAGCGGGCGCGCGGGATAGGTGGCGGGCTGGTTGATCACGACGCTGCGCATCTTGCGCTCGCCGAGACGATCCCAGATGGTGTCGGTCTTGAGTTCGCGGAAGCCGGGGAAGCTCTGGGTGTACGTGCCGGGGTGAAGGTCCGTGAAGCCGAAGATCCCGTGCTCGCCGGGATTGCGCCCGGTCATGAAGGTGGACCAGCTGACCGACGATATCTCCGGAAGGGAGACCGTCATGTCGCGCAGCGCGCCCGCCGCCGCGATCGCTCCAAGGCGCGGCATGACGCCGGCGTCGACGAAGCGGCGGATCATCGAGCACGGCACCCCGTCGAGGCCGACGACGCAGGCCCGCTGCGGGGGCTGCTGGAACCACTTCAACGCCACGGCGCCGTCTCCATGCTAGATGTAACCCAGGTCCTTCAGCCGCTTCTTGATGGTCTCTTCCTCGGCCGGAGAGTACTCGCCCCCGACCGCGCGCGGGATCAACTCCATCACCTCGAGGGTGCGGATGATCTTGTCGACGCTCTCCGCGACGCTCTCGCGGTCGCTCTCCACCACGACCTCCGGCTTGAGCGGCGGTTCGTAGGGATCGTCGATGCCAGTGAAGTGCTTGATCTCACCCGCGAGCGCCTTCCGGTACAGCCCCTTCACGTCGCGCTCCGTCAGCACCTCAATAGGGCACTTCACATACACCTCGACGAAGCGGCCTATCGCGCGGCGCATCTCGTCGCGGACGTCGCGGTAGGGCGATATCGCCGCCGTGATCGCCACGGTTCCGTTGCGCGAGAGAAGCTTCGCCACGAAGCCGATGCGGCGGATGTTGGTGTCGCGGTCCTCCTTGGAGAAACCGAGCCCCTTGCTCAGGTTCTCGCGGACTTCGTCGCCGTCCAACACCTCGACGTTCATTCCGCGCTCGAGCAGAATCTCCTCGACGCTGCGCGCGAGGGTCGACTTCCCCGAGGAGGGAAGTCCGGTGAACCATAGAGTGAATCCTTTCATGCGTCCTCCAGGCAGGTTCGGATCATACAATGCGCCCGATCATCTCGGGCGGCGCGTCGATGGAGAAATAGTCCAGGATCGACGGCGCGACGTCGTATATGGAGATCTTGTCGACCACGCCCGCCACCGGGCGGCGGCGGTTGTGCCACACGAAGATGCCCTCCTGAGCGTGGTTCGCGTCGTCGGGGCCGGTGTCGTTCTCGAAGATGTGCACGCTGCCCGTTCCCACCGTCCCGGCGCTGCGCCACTCGAGGTCGCCCAGGTACACCACCAGGTCCGGGGCGACGCCCCTCTGTTCGCGGTAGATATCCTCCGGGAAGTACACCCGGGTACCGATCGGGTTTCCTTTATCGTCGCCCAGCGCCTCGATCTTCGCCGCCAGTTCGCGGCGGACCCGCTCCACGTCCGCGGGCGGGATGGTGCCGGCGGGCTCGCGGCCCTGGATGTTCAGGAACACGCGCGCGTAGTAGCCGCCATCGCCCCAGGCGGTGGTGCGGCTCCAGTCGACCATGTCCGGTTTGAGGCGCGCAGGCCGCGTGGGGGTCTCATGCAGGACGAGGTAGCCCTCGCGCATGAGGAACTCGTTGATGCATACCGCCCCGGTCATGCGCTTGGCGCCATGATCGGAAACGACGATCACGGACGCGTTCGCCGGGATCACGTCCAGGGTGCGTCCGATCTCGCGGTCGATCTCGAGGTAGTACTGGTGAACCACGTCCTCGAAGGGATTGCCGGGTTCGTACAGCCGGTGACCCGTGTCGAAGTAACGCCAGAACGCGTGGTGCAGCCGGTCGGGACCCATCTCGACCATCATCGCGAAATCCCACTCCTCCTGCGCCAGGAGGCCGCGAAACGCGCGGAAGCGACGCTCCGTCATCAGCTTGATCTGGTCGAGCGTCTCCTGCTTGCGCTCGTTGCGGAAGTCCTTCACGTCGATGATGTACTCTCCGCCCGCCAGCGCGTCGAGGCGTGCCGCCAGCTCGGGCGGGTGCGTAAAGGTGGCGGTCCGGTCCGGCGTGAGGAAGCAGCCCACCATGAGCCCGTTCAGCGGCTTGGGCGGGTAGGTGAGGGGAACGCCCAGCACGATGGAGCGGAGCCGGTTGCGCGACAGGATGTTCCAGACCGTCTTGGCGTGCACGTGCGTCGAGTTCACCGTGAAGGTATCCTCGTAGACGTGCGAAGCGCGATTGCGGAATCCGTAGATGCCCAGCATGCCCGGATCCTGCGAGGTCATCATCGCCATCCACGCCGGAACGGTGATCGGCGGCACGGTGGAAACGAGGCGGCCGTGGAGGCCGTCCGCCATCAGGCGGCGCGTGTTCGGCATCTCGTCGAGCCATGGCCCGAAGAAGAGCTCCGGCGTCGCGCAGTCGAGGCCGATGACGACGAGCCGTCGTGACACGTTCAGCGCCCCCGGGCTCCGGCGTAGTACCGGTGCAGAATCTCGGCCACTTCGTGTCGCGTGAATTCCACCGGGAGGTCGCTGCCCTCGGTGAGAAGCTCGCGGACCTTCGTGCCGCTCAGCGCGACGCGATCCTCCGGCCCGTGCGGGCAGGTTTTCTGCGACGCCATCCCGCCGCAACGGCGGCAGTAGAAGGAGTGCTCGAAGAACATCGGGGTGATCGCGAGCTCACCCTCCGCGAAGTTCGAAAAGATCTTCTGCGCGTCGTAGGTCCCGTAGTAGTTTCCAACGCCGGCGTGGTCGCGCCCCACGATGAAGTGGCTGCACCCGTAGTTCTTGCGGATGATGGCGTGGAGGATCGCTTCGCGCGGCCCCGCGTAGCGCATCGCGTACGGGAACGCGGCGAGTGCGATATGATCGCGGGAGAAGTAGTTCTCGGTTAGCGCGAGGTAGCATTCCATGCGTGCGCTGGCAGGGACGTCGTCGGACTTGGTCTCGCCCATGGCGGGGTGGATCAGGAAACCGTCCATGGTCTCGAGCGCGCACTTGATGAGATACTCGTGGGCGCGGTGGATCGGGTTGCGGGTCTGAAAGGCGCACACACGCTCCCAGTTCTTCGACGCGAACAGGGCGCGCGTTTCCGCGGGGTCGAGCTCGTGAGCGGCGAAGGGACCGGACTTGCGTCGCTCCAGCATCGAGACCCGCCCGCCGAGATACGCCTCGCCGGTCGACCGGAGGTACTGGACACCCGGGTGCCTGTCATCGGTGGTGCCGAGCGCGCGCAACGCTTCGCGCTCCTTGTCGGGGAAGAAGATCTCCTCCACCTCGATGACGCCGACCATGTCTCCCTCGGGCGCGCGCAGAGCAGCGTGAAAGGGGGCGTTCCGCCCCGCGAGCGCCGCGCGCGGCGCGCTCAGCGTGACCGGGAGGGACCACGGCAGTCCGGCGGGAAGGCGCATGTTGTCGAGGACGCACTCGTAGGCGTCGCTCAGCATGAAGCCCGTGAGGGGGCTCATGGCCCCGATCGCGATGAGGAGGAGGTCGGAGGCCTCGCGTGCGTTAATGTCGAGAACCGGAAGCTGCGCGATACGGGCCTGGAGTGCCGGGCGCTCGTTCGCGGGGGCGACGCGTGACACGAGCGTCCCGCCGTGCGGAAGAATCATGGAATTGTCCTCCTGGGACATCGGGCCGCAGGCGCCCTCTGCGGAACGCCTGCGGGCGCCGCTAGTCGAGATAGCCGAGGCGGCGCAGCTTCTGCCTGATCGCGGCGAGCTCCTCGGGGGTGAATCGATCGCCGCGGTCCGCTTCGTGCTGGCTCAGGACGTCACGCAGCACGTAGACGATGAAATCGGTGGGGGAGTTGAATCCCGATTCGTCGATGAGCTGCTGGACCTTGTTGTACAGCGGGCGGGGGATCTTGATGGTGACCTTGTCGTTTTTCAAAATAGGCTCCAGAAATACTACGATTGGAGTATCATAGGGGTGTCCCCGGCCTCCGTCAAGTGTTAGCGCGGACCGGACGGGCCACCTTCATCAAAAAGATGGGTTGTGGCCACGAAATTGTCCCTGGACGAGACTCAAACCCGCCGGCCCTAGGGAGATGCCCGCCGCGACGAGGAATTGGACCAGCAACCCGAAGCAGCCAAGGAAGTTGGGAGGAGGGAGACCCATTTTCGTGGCCACAACCAAAAAGATGAAACGTCTCCTGGGAGTATTGATGCCGGCGATCGGCCTGGCGATCTTCGCCTGGATCGTCCACCGCACCGGCGCCGAGCGGATCGGCGCCATCCTCGCGGCCATGGATCTGCCTCTGCTCGCGTGGGCGCCGGTGATCGTGGGGGCCATTTCGGTCGCGCGGGGGCTGCGCTGGCGGTACGTGATGCGGTGCGTGGGCATCGAGTACGGCCTCGCGCGCAGCACGGCGGTTTGGACGATCGGGTTCTTCGCGTCCTCGGTGACCCCGGCCAAGGCCGGCGACGCCATCCGCGCCGTCTACGTCCGCAACGACAGCGGCCGCTCGATGGGCGAGGCGCTTCTCACCGTGTTCGTGGACCGGCTGTGGGACCTCGGATTCATCCTGCTCGCGGGCATCGCGAGCGCGGTCGTCTTCTCGCGCCGCTACATCGAGCTGCCCTCCGTGCCCCTGCTCATCGCCGGAGTGGTGGCCATCGTGGTCGCCGCCGTCATCATGACGCGGCGCGGCGCCATGCGCGCGTTCCTCAAGCCTCTCTTCTCGGTCCTCGTCCCCGCGCGCCATCGCGACGGGCTGTCGGCGAACTTTCACACCTTCTACGACGCGCTGCGCGTCTACGGGGCCGCGCCACGCCGCGCGCTGGTGATGGTCGCGCTCACGCTGTTCTGCTGGGCGCTCATCTTCCTCCTGGCCGTCTACGTCGCGCGCCTCCTGCGCATCCCCGTGGATCCCGCCTATATCGTGCTCATCATGCCGATCGTTACGCTGGTGGAGCTGATCCCGTTCTCGATCTCGGGACTCGGGACGCGGGACGCGACCGTGATCTATTTCTTTGCCGCGGTGGACGCCGGCAGCGCGGAGGCGGTGGGATTCTCGATCGCGTACCTGCTGATC